>NZ_JBRIMB010000003.1:0-162043 GCF_052977265.1 Shewanella sp. 0m-8
ATTCGAACCCTCGATGGGAGTTAAAGCCCATACTCCCTTAGCAGGGGAGCGCCTTCGGCCACTCGGCCACCTCTCCGTTTCTTGGCGCACATATTACTGTCTGCCGAAAATAAGTCAAACCCTTTTTAAGAAAGCATTCCCGTTTGAGCTGTTTTTAAGCACCTTGCTTGTATAACAGTCTAACTTCCCCTTCAAATTGGATTTTTTAACTGTTTATGGAAACTTATAGACTCGAAAATTTGAAAAGTCAGCTATCAACTGACGACTAGAATTCTTCAATTGATCTCATTAAGATCAAAAGTTACCCACATCGATTAGTATTAGCATATTCAAGAGACATAAAATAAAAAAGCCAGTTATTAACTGGCTTCTAGAATTCTTAAATTGATCTGGATTAGATCAAAAGTTACCGCCTTCTGATGGCGTACCTGATTTTTCAGACTGAATGCGCTGGTAAATCTCTTCACGATGCACAGAGACTTCTTTAGGTGCATTTACACCAATTCTTACTTGGTTACCTTTAACGCCTAATACAGTGACAGTTACTTCATCACCAATCATCAGTGTTTCACCAACACGACGAGTCAATATCAGCATTATTTTGCTCCTTTAGTTCCTAATTCTGCTTTATACGGCATAATTCCGTTATAACTGTATTATAAGGTTAGCTTAGTACAAAATAACAGTATTCTATGAGAAAAGCGTCAAATAATTACACCTTTTTCAGTAAAATATCACAGTTAAGTGTTTGAAACCTTTTTAACCAGATTGAGAATAACTTTTACCCAATAAATATCATTATCAGGTGTTAACATTAAACTAGCATGAATTAGAAGATTACCCAAATCTAAGGCTACAATATACAAACTTAGGCTAAACAACTCTCTAATTCAGTTTTAAAATAAAGGCTATTCATCTTAAATTCCCTGCCCATAAACATCAGTAAAAATCACTATCAACCGGATATATACTCGCAGGAAAAAACGGTTTTAATAAATCAAAATAAGCTTATTTATTCCATAAAAAAACGTCCATAACGGACGTTTTTATTTAAGGTTAGCTATCGCTTTAGCCTATTTAAGACAGTTTAGCGGTTATCCAAGGGATAACTTGCTCTAACGCGCCGTCAAGGTTCTCTGGCTGGCTACCGCCAGCTTGAGCCATGTCAGGACGTCCGCCACCTTTACCACCAACTTGAACAGCGATAGAAGCGACTAATTCACCCGCTTTGACTTTGCCAGTCAAATCTTTAGTCACACCCACAATAAGGTTAACTTTTTCATCGCCAGCAATCGCTAACACAACGATACCCGATTGTAGCTTTTGCTTAAGCTCATCTTGCAAGCCGCGTAGTGCGCCTGCATCGATACCTTCAAGCTTCTTAACTAACACCTTAACGCCATTTACATCAACAGCTTCGCCAGCAAGATCGGCACTTGTCGCTGCAGCCAGCTTATCTTTCAACTGAGATAGCTCCTTTTCAAGCTGCTTAGTTTTATCAAGCTGCGCCTTAAGCTTAGTCACCACTGAAGCACTGTCACCCTTTAATAGTGCAGCAGCTTCTTCTAGGTCTGCTTGTTGCTTAGCAACATAGGCCATAGCAGCAGCACCGGTTACAGCCTCGATACGACGCACGCCTGCAGCAATACCACCTTCAGAGGTGATCTTGAATAAACCTATATCTCCTGTACGGCCAACGTGAGTACCACCACATAGCTCAATAGAGAAGTCACCCATGGTCACAACACGTACTTCAGAATCATATTTCTCACCAAACAGTGCCATTGCACCTTTTTCTTTGGCAGATTCGATATCCATGACTTCAGCAGTCAATTCGTGGTTACGACGAATTTGTGTATTAACAAGCTCTTCAACCTCTTTCAGCTCATGCGCTTTAACACCTTCAAAGTGAGAGAAGTCAAAACGTAAGCGGTCTGGATCGACCAAAGAACCTTTTTGAGTCACGTGAGTACCAAGTACTTGACGTAGCGCTGCGTGTAAAAGGTGGGTAACTGAGTGATTTAGCTCTGTTCTATGACGTAGCTTCTTATCAACATTAGCGGTTAATGCCTGACCGGTTTTAAGCTCGCCAGTGATAACACGCCCGATATGTCCAATTGCTTGACCATACTTTTGTGTGTCAGTAACAGTGAACTCAACTCCCTCTGCAATCAATATACCTTTATCGCCACTTTGACCGCCCGACTCACCATAAAATGGTGTGTTGTCGAGTACAATAACCGCTTCATCACCCGCCGCAATAGCGTCTGTTGCTTCACCTGATGTGAAGATAGCCGTTACTGTCGTTTGGTTATTAAGCTCGGTATAACCAGTGAAACGACTTTGTTCGTCAATTTTTAAACCTTCGTTATAGTCGGTATCAAACTGACCCGCAGCCTGTGCGCGACTGCGCTGCTCCGCCATTGCCACTTCAAAGCCAGCTTCATCGACAGTGATTTCACGCTCACGACAAACATCAGCAGTTAAATCGACAGGGAAGCCATAGGTGTCATAAAGCTTAAATGCTGTTTCGCCATCTAAAACATCAGTTGTTAATGCTGATAGCGCGGCATCCAAAATACCTAGCCCACGCTCTAATGTACGAGCAAACTGCTCCTCTTCAGCTTTAAGCGACTTCTCAACAATAGCTTGAGTCTCTTGCAAGCCTTTCGCTGCATCGCCCATCACTTCGATGAGTGTTGGTACTAACTTATAAAAGAAGCTTTCAGTTGCACCTAGCTTATTACCATGACGGACTGCACGACGAATAATACGACGCAGTACATAGCCGCGGCCTTCATTTGACGGCATAACGCCATCCGCAATCAAGAAGGCACATGAACGAATATGGTCAGCAATCACACGTAGCGATTTGTTTTCAAGATCTGTTACACCAAGAATAGCGGCCGCTTTCTTGATTAACGCTTGGAAAATATCAATCTCATAGTTTGAATGTACACCCTGCATAATGGCAGCGATACGCTCAATACCCATACCAGTATCAACAGATGGCTTAGGCAGTGGCTTCATCTCACCGTCAGCTTGACGGTTGTACTGCATAAATACGATGTTCCAGATCTCAATAAAGCGATCGCCATCTTCTTCAGGTGTACCAGGGCGTCCACCCCAGATATGATCGCCATGATCATAGAAGATTTCAGAACAAGGTCCACAAGGACCTGTGTCGCCCATTTGCCAGAAGTTATCTGATGCATAAGCTGCACCTTTATTGTCGCCGATGCGGATAATGTTTTCTGCTGCAACGCCAATTTTCTTATTCCAGATTTCAAACGCTTCATCATCTGTTTCATAAATGGTGACGCAAAGACGCTCTTTTGGCAGCTTTAATTCTTCAGTAAGGAAAGTCCATGCAAAGTTAATCGCTTCTTCTTTGAAGTAATCACCAAAGCTAAAGTTACCTAACATTTCAAAGAATGTATGGTGACGAGCTGTATAGCCAACGTTATCTAAATCGTTGTGCTTACCACCCGCGCGTACACAGCGCTGTGAAGAAGTTGCACGAGAGTAACTACGCTTATCAGCACCCAAAAACACATCTTTAAACTGGTTCATACCCGCATTAGTAAATAGTAGGGTTGGATCGTTCACAGGAACGAGCGAACTACTATCAACGACCTGGTGACCATTTGTGCGGAAATATTCCAAAAAAGCACTTCGCAGTGCTGCAGTGGTTTGATACATGAAACCGTCCTGAATTAGGTTGTGCAAATAGCTCCAAAAGAGCTGAGTGATAAATTTTTATGGATAGCATTATAAGCAGAGTCATGGCTAACAACCAGCCCTGTTGATACAAAACTGTGTAGTGGCTAAGAAATTAGCGCCCTGAAGCTTGAATGAGTCAATATAAGAAGATAACGGAATCTGCTAAATACTTGCTAGCGCATCAAATGTAGCCGTTTGTAGTTCGTCATAAACACAGTTGCGCAATGGGGAATATCATGACGCAATGAGTTTGTCGCTATCGAAGAGTTTTTAGTTGCAGAAAATAGAAATCTTGGATTAGTAATCTAGTCGAGCTCTCTTACGAGAATGGTCGCGGCGCACAGAGTTATTCATCGTGGAATAAAACTCATAGCGCAACCGCGAAATGCATAGCTGAAGCCTCAGCTATGCATTTAGAGTGGGCTTAAAATACTTCGCCAGTCTCTAAGTCAACGTTGTCACCGGCTGTATCGGCAGCCTCAGCAGTAACCTTCTCACCTTTGCCTAACAGCATAGCGCGTAGCGTCGTTTCGATTTCATCTGACACTGCAGGATTTTCGATTAAGTACTTACCTGCGTTTGCACGGCCTTGACCAATCTTATTGCCTTTATAGGCATACCAGGCACCTGACTTTTCAATTAGCTTATGCATAACACCTAAGTCAACGAGCTCGCCAGTTTTGTTAATGCCTTGGCCATAAAGGATCTGAAATTCAGCTTGTTTAAATGGCGCAGCAATTTTGTTCTTCACCACTTTTACGCGAGTTTCGTTACCAATCACCTCTTCTCTGTCTTTAATCGCACCTGTACGGCGGATATCTAGACGAACTGAAGCGTAAAACTTAAGTGCGTTACCACCAGTGGTCGTTTCAGGGTTACCGAACATTACACCAATTTTCATACGAATTTGGTTAATAAAAATAAGCAGAGTGTTTGACTGCTTAAGGTTACCAGCAAGCTTACGCATCGCTTGGCTCATCATACGCGCCGCAAGGCCCATGTGAGAGTCACCAATTTCACCTTCGATTTCAGCTTTTGGTGTCAATGCTGCTACCGAGTCAACGACGATAACATCTACAGCACCACTGCGTGTTAATGCGTCACAAATTTCTAGTGCTTGCTCACCGGTATCAGGCTGAGAACAAAGTAGGTTATCGATATCAACACCTAGCTTTTTAGCATAAATAGGGTCTAGAGCATGCTCTGCATCGATAAAGGCACAGGTTTTTCCCTGCTTCTGAGCTGCTGCAATCACTTCTAGGGTCAGTGTTGTTTTACCTGATGACTCTGGACCGTAGATTTCAACGATACGACCCATAGGCAATCCGCCTGCACCTAAAGCAACATCCAAAGATAATGAGCCAGTAGAAATCGTTTCTACGTCCATTGAACGGTCTTCACCTAGCTTCATGATTGAGCCTTTACCAAACTGCTTCTCAATCTGACCTAAAACGGCGTTCAATGCTTTCTCTTTATTTGGATCTATCTTCATTCTGATATCCTCTGGATCACAGTGCTACACGGTATTGGCACTGAATTTTCATTTGGTGACGACTCATTTTAGCCTTGGCTAGAGCCTCAATATGAAACTAGTATACTGTACAATCATACAGTATCAAGTGCTGTGTAAAAATATTTTACAAAAAGTTTAAAATCAATCATTTAGGAGCATCTAGCATTTTTGCACCGTAATTTATTGCTGAAACACTGTAAGAATTCCGCCTAATCTAGACAAAATATTGTTAAGATTAGCGCCAATATTGTTTCAGGCGCTTTTAGCCGCCACAGTAAATCACAGGCAAAACAAATCGATGACCGCTATTGATCCGCAAAGCTTAGAAAAACATACCCCAATGATGCGTCAATATTTGACGTTAAAAGCCCAACATCCAGACATGTTGCTCTTTTATCGTATGGGCGATTTCTATGAGCTCTTTTATGAGGATGCCAAACGAGCCTCTGAGCTACTAGGGATCTCATTAACCGCACGAGGTAAAAGTGGTGGAGACCCGATTCCGATGGCAGGTCTGCCCTATCATGCGGTTGAAGGTTATCTGGCCAAGCTAGTGCAACTTCGTGTTTCGGTAGCGATTTGCGAACAAATTGGCGATCCTGCGACCTCTAAGGGACCGGTTGAACGTAAAGTAGTACGTATCGTTACCCCTGGAACCTTAACCGATGAAGCCCTACTGCAAGAAAGACAAGACAACTTACTTGCAGCGCTTTACCAGGGTAAAACCGGATACGGCTATGCAACTTTAGATGTTGCTTCAGGTCGTTTTGTCATTACTGAACTTGCCAATACTGAAGCGCTTGAAGCCGAGTTACAACGGACCAACCCCGCTGAATTACTCTATAGCGAAGACTTCTCTGAAATGAGTCTAATCGCTGCAATGAATGGCACTCGACGCCGACCAGAATGGGAGTTCGACTACGACACTTGCCATCGATTACTGCTCAATCAGTTCGGCACTAAAGATTTAAAAGGCTTTGGCATCGAAGACGCGAGACTGTCACTCCAGGCTGCAGGCTGCTTAATGCAGTACGTCAAAGATACTCAACGTACCGCACTACCACATATCAACTCGATTGTGCGTTTTAATCAATCTGACAGCATAGTGCTAGATGCTGCAACGCGTCGTAACTTAGAGCTAACGGTGAACTTGCAAGGTGGGCGAGAAAACACCCTCGCCTCCGTGCTCGATAACACTGTTACGCCTATGGGCAGTCGTATGCTGCAGCGCTGGTTACATCAGCCACTTCGTGACCATGATATTATTCGTGCAAGACAGGCCTCGATTGAAGAGTTGCTGGGTAATGGTCACTATGAAGTGCTATCGGAAGATCTAAAAGCCCTTGGTGATATTGAGCGAATTACTGCACGTATTGCCCTACGCAATGCCCGTCCACGAGACTTTGCTCGCTTACGTCAAGCGCTCGCATTACTACCCCAGTTGCAACAAACGTTGACTCAAGCTACTGCTGCACACCTTAAATATCTATCGCAAGTGATTGGTGAGTTCCCCGATGAACTTGAGCTACTATCACGAGCCGTAGTCGATAATCCTCCGATGCTTATTCGTGATGGTGGTGTGATCCGTGAAGGATACAACGAAGAGCTCGATCAATGGCGTAAACTCAGTGAAGGCGCAACCGATTACCTTCATGAGCTTGAAGCTAGAGAAAAACACCAGACAGGAATTTCTACGTTAAAGGTCGGCTACAATCGCGTTCATGGCTACTATATCGAAGTCAGTCGCCGTGAGTCTGACTTGGTACCACTAAGCTACCAACGTAGACAAACACTCAAGAACACTGAACGCTATATTATCCCTGAGCTTAAAGAGCACGAAGAAAAGGTATTATCTAGCCAAGGTAAAGCGTTAGCGCTTGAAAAGCAGCTTTGGGAACAACTGTTTGATCTTATCTTGCCTAAATTACATGAGTTACAAGATTTTGCTAGAGCCTCTGCTGAATTAGACGTGCTATGTAATTTTGCCGAGCGTGCAGAGAGCCTGAACTATCACTGCCCAGAGCTATCAACTATTTCAGGGATCCAAATAGAAGCGGGTCGCCATCCAGTGGTAGAGCAAGTCAGCCAAAGCCCATTTATTGCCAATCCTGTGACTTTAAACAATCAACGCAAGATGTTAATTGTGACAGGTCCAAACATGGGCGGTAAATCTACCTATATGCGCCAAGTCGCATTGATTACCCTAATGGCACATATTGGCTGTTATGTACCAGCAGAGCATGCCGTTATTGGTCCTGTAGATCGAATATTCACCCGAATCGGTGCATCTGATGATTTAGCCTCTGGCCGTTCAACTTTCATGGTCGAGATGACTGAAACTGCCAACATCTTACATAACGCGACCCCTAACAGCTTAGTGTTGATGGATGAAATTGGCCGTGGAACTTCAACTTACGATGGTCTATCACTTGCTTGGTCTGCTGCAGAGTATTTGGCTACACACTTACAAGCAATGACGCTATTTGCCACCCATTACTTTGAGTTAACTCAACTGCCAGAGCAATTATCTAATGTGGAGAATGTGCATTTAGATGCCGTCGAGCATGGCGATAACATTGTATTTATGCATGCTGTTCAAGAAGGTGCAGCGAGCCGCAGTTATGGCCTACAGGTAGCTGCGCTTGCAGGTGTGCCTAATTGTGTGATTAGCGCCGCAAAGCATAAGTTGCATCAGTTAGAAAGCCGCGATCATGATAATCAATCCAATAATGCTCAGCAGCCTTTACAGCAAAGCATGAGCTTTTCAGCACCGGCGCCATCTCCCGCTTTGGAAGCATTAGCCAAGCTAAACCCGGATGAATTAACGCCAAGACAAGCATTAGATTATCTATACAACCTTAAGAAGTTGGCACTTTAATTGTTTGAAGTGCTCAGTCGCCATATTGCTTCAATATGGCTAAATTAAAGTGCACTGAATTAAAGTGCGCTGAGCTAAAGTGCGCTAAACGCCAAACATGAGATACTAAAAAAGCGCAGTTGATAATCAGCTGCGCTTTTATTTATACCCTTACTTTTTATACTCTAGATTACATTCTAGATTACACTCTGAAGATTGCTTCTACAGAAAGGCCTTGCGCCCCCAGTAAGTCCTTCAAGCGCTTAAGCGCCTCGACCTGAATTTGACGTACTCTTTCACGAGTCAAACCAATCTCTTTGCCTACATTTTCTAGAGTTGACGGCTCATAACCTAACAAACCGAATCGGCGCGCTAGCACTTCTCGTTGCTTAGTATTGAGTTCATCTAACCACTTAACAACGGACTTAGACATATCTTCATCCTGAACCTTATAATCTGGCCCTACGTTGTCATCATCAGCAAGTACATCTAATAAGGCTTTATCACTTTCGCCACCTAGCGGTGTATCGACAGAAGTAATTCTTTCATTGAGCTTGAGCATACGGCTAACATCTGCACTCGGTAAATCGAGTTGGTCAGCGATCTCTTCTGCTGTCGGTTCGTGATCCAGCTTATGTGCGAGCTCTCTGGCTGTACGCAAATAAACATTAAGCTCTTTGACAACATGAATAGGTAAGCGAATAGTACGAGTCTGATTCATGATTGCTCGTTCAATCGTCTGTCTAATCCACCATGTTGCATAGGTTGAGAATCTGAAACCACGCTCGGGGTCAAATTTTTCTACGGCACGGATCAAGCCCAAATTACCTTCTTCGATAAGATCTAGCAGCGCTAAGCCACGATTATTGTATCGACGAGCAATTTTTACGACTAGCCTAAGGTTACTTTCAATCATACGATTGCGAGATTTCTCACAGCCTTTTAAGGACTTTCGTGAAAAATAGACTTCTTCCTCAGCACTGAGGAGGGGGGAAAAACCAATTTCGCCTAGATACAATTGAGTCGCATCTAGATTTTTTTGTAGATCATCTTGTACTTGCTGCTCAAGTTCAGCTTCTTTGATCTCTTGTTTAGTATCTTTATTCGTTAACTGATCTGCAGATTGACTTTTAGCGTTATCTGCTACAACGGCATTACTTACTCTGCCCATAATATCTCTCCCGAATTTCTAAATAAATTACTGCACGTTACTATCCTCCGATCCGCCAAATTGGCAACCTAACAAACATTAACTATTGTTTAGGCAAAAATTTTAAAGGGTTTACTGACTTACCATGGTAGCGGATCTCAAAATGTAGCATGACCCGATTAGTACCAGTATTACCCATTGTCGCTACAGTCTGTCCAATCGTGACAGCCTGCTTTTCTTTAACTAAGATCTTATCTGCATGAGCATAAGCACTGAGATAATCATCACTATGTTTGATGATAACCAAATTACCGTACCCTCGAAGTGCACTACCAGCATAAACAACTCTACCGCTTGCAGCTGCTTTAATCGCATCACCTCGATTTCCAGCGATCTTTATTCCTTTATTTCCCTGCTCTTTGGCAGAGAAAGTACCAAACACTTTTCCTTTTACAGGCCATGACCATTTGCTTACTTTGTTTGGAAGCTCGGCTGGCTTGTGGACAACCCCGTTAACATCTTGTTGACTGCTTGTAACAGAATACGCAGACTTAGGATTAGGATCAAGCTGTTTTTTTGACCTTTCATTCTGAGGACTTACAGATACTGGTTTAATACTAACCTGTTGACTTGAATCGCTTTTACTCGATTTAACTGGTTTTTTAGGCGCTGAATTAGTTGTTTTTTTAACACTTTGGCTATTTGTAACATATTTTTTAGAGCTTAAGCTCAAAACTTGTCCAGGGTAGATGGTATAAGGCTTTGGTAGACGATTGCTCTTAGCAATATCAACGAAATCTTTATTAGATCCCCATGCGATTGAATATAAAGTATCGCCTTTTTTAACCACATAACGGCTTGCCGTTATCGATCCTTTACTGATCGACGGCGTTGATGGTCCGTTCAAAGACTCCACAGGAGCGGGCCTATCAGCCTGAAAACTACAGCCACATAGCACCAGTGATAGGCAGACACTTAACAAACATACCAACCTCATTATTAACTCATCACCCCAAATCAACCTATTTCACTGTTTAATGCTTATGGAAAAAAACTATGCAAGTTCGCCATTAATAAGTGGCACGAAACGAACATCTTCAACGACTTCAGACGAATATTTATCACCACGACGTGTCACTGTTAATAACTGCTGCGCGGTTTCCCCAACCGGGATCACTAAGATGCCACCGTCAACTAACTGAGAGACCAATGCCTCGGGAATTGAGCTTGCTGCAGCAGTAACCATGATTGCATCATAAAGGCCTTTACTCGGCCATCCTTGCCAACCATCACCATATTTAAAAGCGATATTGTGTAAGTCGAGCCTTTTTAATCTTTGCCTAGCTTGGATCTGTAAGCTCTTGATCCGCTCCACAGTAAACAGCTGCGGTACTAATTTTGCCAAAATGGCAGCTTGATAACCTGAGCCAGTTCCTATCTCTAACACCTTTGTTGGCTTAGTTTGCAAGATGATCTCTGTCATTTTAGCAACAATATAGGGCTGAGAAATCGTTTGCCCTTGCCCTATAGGCAGCGCCGTATTCTCATAAGCTTTGTGACCCAGAGCAGCATCGAGAAATTGCTCTCTCGGGGTGTTTGCCACAGCCAGTAGTACCGCTTCATTACGGATCCCTGCCTCAAACAAACTTCTTGCAAGGTTCAATGCTGATGTTGAGGCGACTGGGTTCATATTTCTGTTATTCCAATAGTCCAAAATGTCATTTATTCGAACAGTGATGATACTGTTATTGGGCAATTCATTAATTTCAGCACGCCCCATGTAAACAAGGTCGTGCACCAATTAATCGTGGATCTGAGTTAGCCAGTTCTCTAAGGCACTCACTTGCTCAAATGCCGTTAAATCAACAGTGAGCGGCGTGATAGACACATAGCCGTTGGCAACGGCATAAAAGTCAGTTCCTTCACTCGCATCTTGCTCATCACCTGGTGGGCCTAACCAAAAAATCTCTCGGCCCGCAGGATCTTGGGTTCTCACCATCCCTTCGGCTCGATGCCGTGCACCAAGGCGGGTTATCTTAATGCCTTTGACTTCATCCAAAGGAAGATCTGGCACATTAATATTCAAGATTTTATCTTGTGCAACTGGGCTCTCTTGCAAAGCTTTAACAATTTTTAACGCATAATGAGCCGCGGTATCATAGTGTTTCAACTCATGACCAACTAATGAGATAGCAATGGCTGGAAAGCCTAAGAAGCGCCCCTCCATTGCAGCGGCAACGGTACCTGAATACAGAGTATCATCCCCCATATTCGCACCCGCATTAATACCAGATACCACCATATCGGGTTCATCTTGATACAGCTCTCTAATTGCTAAGTGCACACAATCAGTCGGCGTGCCACTCACCGAAATAAAACCATTATCTAAGGTATTCAGTCGTAGTGGATTGGTCAAGGTTAACGAGTTACTCGCACCAGAGCAGTTTCTATCAGGTCCAACCGTCAATGTTTCTGCTATTTGGCTCAATGCTGCGGTTAACGCAGCAATACCTTCAGCATTCACACCATCGTCATTGCTGATCAAAATCTTCATTGCTCAGCCTCAGCGCTTCTTTGTTCAGCGAGCATCTGTTGACGCGCGACTTCTTGAACATCTTGATACTGAAACAGCTCACGCAGTATCGAGGTTGCATAAGAGCCTGATGGTAATGCAAATTTAAGGGTAATGGTATCTTCATCTACTTGATATTGCAGATGTTGTGGCTCAAGTAACAAAGCACGTCTCTCTTGGCTAAGACCTGCATGCTCTAAACCGTCTTTATCAATTGCGAGTGACTCAAGAGCGTCTGCCTCGCACAGAGCGGCTTCTCCCTGAGCAAGCGGTAAGCCACGCCCCCATAATGGTGCAGAAAGCTGAATATCTTTATTATTTAGGCGCTCTATTAATGTTTCATCCCACAGCTCTGCAACAAAGTAACTTTTGCTGCCAGCAAGCATGACACAATCACCCGCTAAGGGTTTAGTGCCGTGCAGCGCTAAACGACCTGAACCAGCAACATTAAACACGTTTGAGCGTACTGCAGACAGATACATACTACGCTTGTTACGGTCTTTAACTTTACGGCCTGTAAACATCTGGCGACCAAACACTAAATTTTTACCATCATGCCCAAAACGTTGCTCACCAAAATAGTTCGGTACGCCTTGTTCCCTAACTAAGTCAATACGTCTAATCACATCATTAATATCGCTAACATTACGTAAAATTAGGGTAAAGCGATTGCCTGCTAGTGCGCCAATCCGTAGCTTTTTGCTGTGTCTTGCAGCGCTAAGTACTGTAACTTGCTCACAATTTAGCTGCTGCCAGTCTGGCGTTTCTTTGCCTGGAATACGCACCCCAAACCACTGTTCTGTCACTGCATGCTTATCTTTTTGACCTGCATATGTCACCTCTTTTGGGTGTACATGCGCAAAGATCGATAGCCTCTTGACTATTTCAAGAGTATTGAGTCCGTCTTTACGGATGTGGAGCAAATGATGCTCACCCTCGCCTGTCGGTGCGAAAGGCAAAATCTCTTGCACTTGAAAGTCACTATTATGGGTACGCAGATCGGCAGTGGAAGTTGGCTTGCCGTATAAATAATGTAATTCGCTCATATCGCTAAATGATCTCACTAAAGTATCTGACTATCTTTAAAATCTATTGTTACTACAGCTTGCTAAGCTAGCAAGCCTACACAATTAACTAGGCTTTTATCATCAGCACAACGGCTTCAACTGCTATGCCTTCTTTTCTGCCAGTAAAGCCAAGCTTTTCCGTTGTTGTCGCCTTAACATTGATATCATTAATATCTGCTGCAAGATCTTCAGATAACAACGCTCGAATAGCTTCTATATGAGGAGCCATTTTCGGCGCCTGAGCAATAATCGTGACATCTAAGTTAGATAGGCTAAAGCCCATATCGGTCGCCAACGTATAGCAATGCCTTAACAGGACACGGCTGTCAGCGCCTTTGAACTCGGGGTCGGTATCTGGGAAATGCTTGCCAATGTCGCCTAGCGCCATCGCTCCAAGAATCGCATCAGAGATTGCATGCAGGACGACATCACCATCAGAATGTGCAATTAAGCCCACATCGTAAGGTACTTCGACACCGCCTAGAATAAGTGGTGGCTCGCCACCAAACTTGTGTACATCAAACCCGTGACCAATTCTAATTTTCATAGGTGTTCCTATTTATCTATCTAATGGATGCTACGGCTGCTTGTTATAGTGTATTTTTGAGAAACAGCGCTGCAAGTTGCAAATCATCTGGGTGCGTCACTTTAATGTTATCGGCACGTCCTGAGACGATCCCCGGCATAATTCCAGCCCACTCCATAGCAGAGGCCTCATCAGTGATCAGTGCACCAGCAGCTAATGCATCGCTCAAGTGATGCATCAAACTTGAAACAGGAAAGTATTGCGGCGTTAATGCATGCCATAGTCTTTCTCGGCAGACTGTTTCACTAATTAAGCCATTAGCATCGCTACGTTTCATCGTATCACGCACTGGCGCCGCTAAAATGGCACCCTGCGGGAACGTACTAGCAGACTCAATTAACTTATCTATATCATGATGGGTCAAACACGGACGCGCAGCATCATGCACTAATGCCCAAGCATCTAGACTCGCAACCTTTAACGCAGCTAATACCGAGTCTGCCCGCTCTTGGCCGCCATTAACACATTGCAATTTTGGGTGTTTAGCTTGCTCCAAACTGGCAAAGATGGCGTCTGCCGGATTCAACGCGACAATCACTTTCTCAATGTTTGGATGTGATAATAGACAATCTAAGGTATGGCTCAAGATGCTCTGCTGGTTTAGCTGAAGGTACTGCTTTGGGATCTCTGCCCCCATACGACTACCAATACCGGCAGCTGGGACAATTGCAATAATTTGCTTAGGTGTTTGGCTCATGATTGAGCTCCATATATTAACGACATCTTTCTCTCATCGACCTAGGACTTTACTAAATACACAAACAATCAACGCTGGTTAATCATTTGGTTTATTGCCGCGTTCGCCTCCGACAACACGGAAGAAGGTTTCTCCCTCTTTAACCATGCCTAACTCATTGCGAGCACGCTCTTCTAACGCCTCGGTGCCACTACGAAGATCATTAATCTCTTCTCTTAAGACTTGGTTACGTGCAACTAATTGCGCATTACTTTGCTGCTGAAGCTTAATTTGCTCCTGCAAATGAAAAGACTCAGCAAGGCTCTTCTCCCCAAACCAAAGGCGATATTCAAGCATGGCAAGCAAAGCGATTAATACAATAAGAAGGCGTTTCATGATTAACAATAGAAATTGAGAATATTAGACAGATAGTACAACAAAAAAGGCCACCGAGTGGTGGCCTTTTTAAAGTTTATAGCGATTTATGCTTGACCTTTGATCTCTTTAAGACCGTTATAAGGAGCTTTTTCGCCTAACTGCTCTTCGATACGAAGTAGCTGATTGTACTTAGCAACACGATCACTACGGCATAGTGAACCCGTCTTGATTTGACCTGCAGAAGTCGCTACAGCAAGATCGGCAATCGTTGCATCTTCAGTTTCACCACTACGGTGAGAGATCACCACAGTGTAACCCGCTTCTTTCGCCATGCGAATTGCAGCTAGGGTTTCAGTAAGTGAACCGATTTGGTTAAACTTAATCAGGATTGAGTTAGCAATATTGTTGTCGATACCGCGCTTTAAGATCTTAGTGTTAGTTACGAATAAGTCGTCACCAACAAGCTGGATCTTGTCACCCATGATTTGAGTCTGGTAAGCCCAGCCATCCCAATCTGACTCGTCTAAGCCATCTTCGATTGAAGCAATTGGGTACTGCTCGGTTAGCGACTTAAGGAAGTCAGAGAAACCGTTTGCAGAGAATACTTTTCCTTCACCAGATAGGTCATATTGACCATCTTTATAAAACTCAGATGCAGCGCAATCTAGTGCTAGTGTAACGTCAGTACCTAGCGTGTAACCTGCTTGCTCTACTGCAACCTTGATGATGGCAAGTGCGTCAGCATTTGATGCTAGGTCTGGTGCGAAACCACCTTCATCACCCACTGAAGTGCTTAGGCCTTTAGCCTTAAGCACACTCTTTAGACTATGGAAGATTTCAGCGCCCATACGTAGTGCTTCACGGAAGCTTTTCGCACCAACAGGTTGAACCATGAACTCTTGGATATCAACGTTGTTATCAGCGTGCTCACCACCGTTTAAGATGTTCATCATAGGAACAGGCATAGAGTACTGGCCAGGGGTGCCGTTTAGATCAGCGATGTGCGCATATAAAGGAACGCCTTTAAATGCTGCAGCCGCTTTAGCAGCAGCCAAAGAAACTGCAAGAATCGCGTTAGCGCCTAGCTTATCTTTGTTTTCTGTGCCATCTACGTCGATCATGATTTGGTCAAGTTCAGCTTGCGCTGTTGCATCTTTGCCCATCAACGCATCACGGATAAGTCCGTTGATGTTTTCAACAGCTTTTAATACACCTTTACCCATGTAACGTGCTTTATCGCCATCACGAAGCTCTAATGCTTCACGGCTACCAGTAGATGCGCCTGATGGTGCAGCAGCCATCCCCATGAATCCGCCTTCTAAATGAACTTCAGCTTCAACAGTTGGGTTACCGCGAGAATCCATGATTTCGCGACCGATAATGTTAATAATCTTAGCCATAATGCCCTCGATTTAAGTTTTAAAGATAAATTTAAAGATAAAAGTAAAACGAAATTCTGTTCATCTAAACTTGCATCGCTAGAAACAAAAAAACCGCCCCCATAGCATGGAAGCGGTTGTGTTTTGTTTAGTCTTCTAAATCACGTTTCTGGTAGGCAGCTGCGGCAGCAACAAACCCTTCAAATAACGGCTGACCATCGCGAGGAGTCGATGTAAACTCTGGGTGGAATTGACCGGCTACGAACCATGGGTGGTTTGGCAACTCAATCATTTCAACCAGTGAGCGGTCTGATGAAAGACCACTAAAGATCAAGCCTGCTTTTTCAAGGCGCTCTTTATAATTGTTATTCACTTCGTAACGGTGACGATGACGCTCTACACAGGTTGTCGATTTATAAGCCTTTGCAGCTTTAGTGCCTTCTTCAAGGTGACATAGCTGAGCACCTAGACGCATAGTACCGCCTAAATCAGACTCTTCATGACGCTCTTCAACTTGGCCATCTTCATTGATCCACTCAGTGATCAAACCAACAACTGGATGCGGCGTATTTGGTGCAAACTCAGTTGAGTGTGCGCCTTCAAGACCCGCTACATGGCGTGCGAATTCAATCAACGCAACCTGCATACCTAAACAGATACCAAAATATGGAAGGTTATTTTCACGAGCGTACTGAGCCGCCATGATCTTACCTTCAACACCGCGCTCACCGAATCCGCCAGGAACCAAGATACCGTCTAAGCCTTGTAGGACTTCATCACCCTTAGCTTCTACGTTTTGTGAATCAATATACTTGATGTTCACTGATACGCGATTAAATAGACCCGCATGCTTTAAGGCTTCGTTAACTGACTTATATGCATCAGGTAGTTCAATGTACTTACCTACCATACCAATCGTCACTTCACCTACAGGGTTAGCTTCTTGGTAAACAACCTGTTCCCACTCAGACAAATCGGCTTCTTTACAATCGATGCCGAAACGCTTGGTCACAAGTTGGTCTAGACCTTGTGCTTTTAGTAGTGCAGGGATCTTATAGATACTGTCTACGTCTTTTAGTGAGATAACTGCACGTTCTTCAACATTACAGAATAGAGAAATCTTAGCTTTCTCGTTTGCAGGAATAGCGCGATCACCACGACAAACCAACACATCTGGAGCGATACCGATAGAACGTAGCTCTTTTACAGAGTGCTGTGTTGGCTTAGTCTTAACTTCGCCCGCCGCGCCTAAGAAAGGAACAAGCGTCAAATGCATAAATAGGGTTCTATCACGGCCAAGCTCAACGCCTAGCTGACGGATAGACTCTAGGAATGGTAATGATTCAATATCACCTACCGTGCCACCAATCTCAACAATCGCCACATCATGACCTTCGCCACCAGCAAGGACTTTTTCCTTGATAGCGTTAGTAATGTGTGGAATAACCTGAATGGTTGCACCTAAGTAGTCACCACGACGTTCTTTACGAAGTACTTCTTCATAAATACGACCCGTAGTAAAGTTGTTACGACGGTTCATCTTGGTACGGATGAAACGCTCATAGTGACCTAAATCTAGATCAGTTTCAGCGCCGTCTTCTGTCACAAACACTTCACCGTGTTGTGTTGGACTCATGGTACCTGGATCTACGTTAATGTATGGATCCAGCTTCATAATGGTTACGTTTAGGCCGCGAGCCTCTAATATTGCAGCCAAAGAAGCTGCTGCAATGCCTTTACCTAGTGATGAAACCACGCCACCAGTAACGAAGATATACCTTGTAGTCATGCTGAACCTGAGAAAATGAGTTGGAAATATGTGCTTGTAAGAAAGCACTAGGACGGGGCAATATTATACCAAAGCAACAGTGATTCGACAAACTAGAATTAACTTAAAAGCTAAGTTATTTATTTCTCTCATCCAGTTTTACTTTATCCCAGTAGCCATCTAGCTCCGTTAATGAGTGTTCATTCATGCTGCGACCGTCCGCTTGCGCATAGGCTTCAACACCTCTAAATCGTCTTTCAAACTTATGATTTGCTTGCCTTAATGCCTTTTCAGGCTCAACCCCTAAGTGCCGGGCAAGGTTCACAACGGCAAACAATAAGTCACCCATTTCGTCTTGCACTTTTTGAGCATCGATTTTTTCTTGCTCAACTTCAAAAAGCACTTCATCGATCTCTTCATGGATTTTTGCAACCACCGGCGGTAACTCTGCCCAGTCAAAACCCACTCGGGCAACACGCTTTTGAATTTTCATTGAGCGTGATAATGCAGGCAAACTCAGTGGAATATCATCGAGTACAGAATCGAGTGCACGTTCGCTGCGCTCTAAAGCTTTTAACTGTTCCCAGTTTTGCTTGATCTCATCAGTACTTATTGTTGCTAATCCTTCAAACACATGGGGGTGACGGCGAGTCAATTTATCGCATATCCGCTCAACCACGGTATTGAAATCAAAAAGCCCCTGCTCTTTTCCCAACTGGCAGTAAAATACCACCTGAAAGAGTAGATCACCTAACTCGTCAGGCAACTCATCAAGCGCCATACGCTCAATGGTATCGGCGACTTCATAAGCCTCTTCGATAGTAAAAGGGACGATAGTTTGAAAACTCTGCGCCTTATCCCAAGGGCAACCCGAATCAGGATCACGCAGCTTGTGCATAATATTGAGTAGGGGGCGAGTATCACCAACAAAGCTTGTCATTTTACTTTCCTATTAACCTGTTCTTATATCGCCTGGTGTTTATTGCCCACAAGACTGCATACCTTGGCCAGTATTGATGTTAAGAGTAAACCATAAAAAACGGCAACTATTGAGTTGCCGTTAAGTTTGTCGTTATAGCAATTAAACTCTTCTGGCCTGCATTACGCCATCGACCTGATTTATTTTCGCGAGTACTTTAGACAAACCATCTAAGTTATATAACTCAAGCTCCAGTTCAATAGTCGCTGTTTGAGTTTTCACATCAGATGTTGAGCTCAACGCCATTACGTGAGTCTTTTCTGCCGCCAGCACAGAGGTTAAATCTCTGAGCAAACCAGAGCGATCATTGGCTACAATGCTCAAGCGGATTTTATAACCGCCTGAATAGTTTTCGCCCCACACCACTTCAACTGAACGCTCAGGTGATGCGCGAACCAGTTCTTTAACTTGATCGCAATCCGCTCTATGGACCGAAATGCCACGGCCTTTTGTGATAAAGCCAAAGATCTCATCACCTGGTACCGGCTGACAACACTTAGCAATATGGCTCATCAGGTTGCCGACACCATTCACTTCGACTTGGCCTTTGCCTTTTTTAATCGACTTGCTTTGATTCTTTTTAACTAAGTCTTCAACCGCGGCTTCATCACTTAAATCTTTAGTGCGTAAACGGCTTTGAACATGATTAACAACCTGATTAAGGCGCACATCGCCGCCGCCAATACCCGCCAGTAAATCATCCATGCTCACTAAATTGAAGCGTTCAACTGCAGACTGAGCATCTTTGATGAGTAAGTGGATCTTAGCCAGCTCAGCTTCAAGCATTTCGCGACCAGCAACAATATTTTTATCTCTATCTTGCTGTTTAAACCAGTGCAGAATTTTCGATCGTGCACGCGAGGTTCTGATATACCCCAAGTTAGGGTTAAGCCAATCCCGCTTAGGATTTGGGTGCTTAGAGGTTATAATCTCTATACGCTGGCCCGTTTCCACTTGATAAGTAAACTGTACAATACGGCCGTCAACTTTAGCGCCAATACACTTATGCCCAACATGGGAGTGAATATAATAGGCAAAATCTAGCACCGTTGAACCTAACGGCAAGTCAACCACTTCGCCACTTGGGGTAAACACATAAACACGGTCTTCAAATACCTGGCTACGCACTTCATCAACTAAGTTACCGCTTTCAGCCACATCTTCTTGCCATTGCAAGATCTTACGTAGCCAGTTGATCTTCTCTTCATAACCGCTTTGCTTTCCGCTTGCGCTACCTTCTTTATATTTCCAATGCGCCGCAACGCCAAGCTCAGCATCTTCATGCATCTGCTCGGTGCGGATTTGGATCTCAACCGTTTTATCTTCTGGCCCGACAACAACCGTATGAATAGACTGATAACCGTTTGGTTTCGGGTTAGCGACGTAATCATCAAATTCTCGTGGAATATGATGCCAAAGCGTATGCACCACACCTAAGGCGCCATAACAGTCTTGCAAGCGGTCCGTGACGATTCGCACCGCACGTACGTCAAACAGCTCATCAAACTTAAGCTGCTTGCCTTTCATCTTTTTCCAAATGCTATAAATATGCTTTGGCCTACCATACACTTTTGCACGAATATGGTCTTTATCTAAACGGGCTTGCAGCTGACTAACAAAGTCATCGATAAAGGTTTCTCTATCGAGGCGCTTGCCATCTAGTTGCTTAGCAATATCTTTATATGTCTGCGGATGCAGGTAGCGAAATGAAATATCTTCTAGTTCCCACTTAAGCTGACCAATACCGAGTCGGTTAGCCAGTGGGGCATAGATATCGGCAATTTCACGCGCGATAAGCACCTTAACCTCTTCGTCGGCATTCTTTATTTCTCGCAATAGGCAAATACGCTCGGCAAGTTTAATCACTACCGCGCGCACATCTTCCACCATCGCTAACAACATCTTGCGAATATTGTCGATTTGCGGCTCGCCATTACGGGTTTGATTATCTATCTTTAACGCGCCAATGGCATTCATGGTCTCAACGCTAGAAACCAGTATCGCGAGTTTAGCGCCGAACTGCTCTTCAATATCTTCTTGAGTGATAAGCCCTGCATCAAATACCACAAACAAAATGGCAGCCTGTAGGGTTTCAATATCCATATTCAATGGCGCGAGGATTTCTATCATCTCACGCGCGCGATTTAATACGGTAACGCTCGCCTCTTTCTTTTGTCCCACGAGCAGTTCGACCCGTTCAATTAAGGCCAAAAGAGTTTGAGCTTCCGAAGCATCACTTATATAACGTTGCACCCACTCTTCGAGTTGAAAATCAGGGGTGCTAAAATGTGCTTCACGAACAGATACCATCGTATTTAATTCCTTTACATACCGCAGATAGAGGTTAACAACCGCTTAACTATATCTTTTTAATTTATACGCTCTATCTTCAGCATTCAGCGATTATTGTCAATGAACAAAAGCTGACAATTGCGACTAAAAACAGCTATAACACCAGAGTTTGATTTGTATGGGTTATATTTAAGCAAAACGTTTCATTAAATGTATCTTTTTGTGTCTTTTTGTTTATTTCCCTAACTCAAACAGCGCCATCGACTCTAAGTGATGGGTTTGAGGGAACATATCGATTAAGCCAATTTTTTTAAGCTTATAACCTTGCTTTAAAATCACTTCACTATCACGGGCAAGGCTCGCTGGATTACACGAAACATACACTAATGCTTTTGGCTTGAGCTTCTTAAGCGACTGCATACTTTCATAAGCACCTGCTCGTGCCGGGTCGATAAGCATCTTATCGACCTTACCAAGCCAAGGCTCTTTTGATAGGTCAGCACTCAAATCTGCATGATAGAAGGAAACGTTATCTAAACCACTTTGCTTAGCATTGACTCGTGCTTGCTCAACCATCGCTGGCACACCTTCCACACCAATCACCTCGGCGCCGCCTTTGGCTAGTGGCAGGCTAAAATTACCGATCCCGCAAAATAGATCTAATACTCGCTCACCCGCTTGAGGTGATAACCATTGTACAGCTTGCTTAACCATAGCCTGGTTGACTGCGTCATTAACTTGAATAAAGTTACCCGCCGAAAAATTCAGCTTGATATCGGCATCATCTGCCTCTGACGTAAAACCATAGTAAGCTTGTAGCCCAGGCCCATTGAGATGCTCGCATTCGCCCTCATCACCTTGCAGCAAAACAATCACGCCATGCTTTTCAGCAAACTCGACAAGGCGAGCCTTATCTTTATCCGAAAATATTTTAGTGACTCGAAGCACTACAAAATTACCGTTATCAGCCTGAGTCAGTTCGACGTGACCCAGTGCTTTTTTACCGCTTAACTGATTAAGCAGAAACGCAAGGTCTGGGATCAAAGCGGATAAAGGCTCTGCCAACACCGCACAGGACTGAATTTCGACAACATCACTACTGCTACTCGCTCTAAATCCAAGACTGATGTGCTTGGTATTTTTGTCATACCAGGTCGCTAAGCGAGCACGACGTCGATAATGCCAAGCGTTATCACTTATGGTGTCGCTAAGTTCGCTAGCCTGAGCCTGAGAAAACTTATGCACCAAATCCACTAAGGTGTTGGCTTTATGTTTACGCTGTGCTGCGATATCAAGGTGCTGTAAGTCACAACCACCACACAGTTGGTAGTGCGGACATGCCGCCTCAACGCGTTCGGCCGAGGCTTGCTCTATTTTAAGTAACTTAGCTCGAGCAAACTTCTTCTTTTGCTCAGTCAACTGTACCGATACCGTCTCACCCGGCAGCGAGCCATTAATAAACACAATCTTGCCATCGTGATGCGCTATACCCGCACCAAGATGATCAAGTTGAGTCACTTTCAGCGATAACTTTGACGATAATTGCTTAGATCTATTTGGTTTTGCTTTAAAAAATTGTGCCATTTTGCTCTCTAAATAGATAAAAAAACTGGCCAACACAGGTTAATATCTGGCAGTCTATCGGTTACCCACACTATTATTTAATGGTAACCTTTACAAAGAATGAATAATGCCAACAATATGACCAAATACAGCCTTCGTTCGTGGGTTCTGGTATTGGCGTTAGCCCCTACAATATTAGTGGGGATCTTGTTGGGTAGCTATTTTACCATAAATAGATTCTATGAACTTGAAGATACGCTCATAGAACAAGCAAGTAATATCATCGAGCCTCTGGCCATTGCCGCTGAAGTTGGGCTTGAAAGTAAAGATTTCGAAACCACCAAAAGACTTATCACCTCAGCGCAATTGAATAAAGCTTCATTGGTGCAGTTTATTGCCATCTTTGACGACAATAACCGGGTAGTTGTCACCTCACATCATTATAAAAATCACGAAGTCATGCGCTTTGATAAGCCTTTAGACTCTGTGCTACGCACTGAGCTTGAACAAGTCGGCGACAGCATGATTTTGCGCGCCCCCATCTTTAAGAGCAGTAATGCGCCCGTTCAAGGCTTCGATAAAAACCAGCAAATTGGTCAAGACATCATAAAAATTGGCTATATTGCCATCTTGATCAATAAAGAGAATGCACTACTACAGCAACACCGCGCTGCCGTAGCAGCCTTTATTATTGTATTAATCGGTGTGCAGCTAAATCTGTTCTTTACTTTCCGTCTGGTTAAAAACGTCACTCAGCCAATTACAGAGATGGTGCGTGTAGTTGCTAAAATCCGTGAAGGCAAACTCGATACCCGTTTAACCGGCAACTTGATTGGCGAGCTTGATCTGCTTAAGCGCGGTATTAATGCGATGGCAGGCTCGCTCTCTGAATACCACGATGAGATGCAGCAAAATATCGATCAGGCAACCTCAGATTTGCGTGAAACACTAGAGCAAATTGAGATCCAAAACGTCGAGTTAGACATGGCAAAGAAGCGGGCTCAAGAAGCTAGCCGCATCAAATCTGAGTTCTTAGCTAACATGTCTCACGAGCTAAGAACGCCGCTTAACGGAGTGATTGGTTTTGCTAAGCAGTTATTAAAAACCCCACTGCACTCAAGTCAGCAAGACTATATTCGTACCATAGAGCGCAGCGCAACCAACCTGCTCGGCATTATTAACGATATTCTTGATTTTTCTAAACTCGAGGCCGGTAAAATGGTACTCGAGAATATTCCTTTCTCTCTTCGCGAAACATTAGAAGAAACCGTTACCATGTTATCGAGCACTGCACGCGAAAAAGAGCTTGAGTTAGTTATCGATGTCGACGCTCGCATCCCAGAAGATGTCACCGGTGATGCCATGCGCTTTAGCCAGGTGATCACCAACTTAGTCGGTAACGCAATTAAATTTACCGATAAGGGCAGCGTGCAGTTAAAGCTACAACTTGAAGAGATAAAAGATCAAAAAGTTCATCTGCGCTGTGAGGTGATAGACACGGGTATTGGTATTGATGAGCAGCAGCAGTCGTCACTATTTCAGGCCTTTGGTCAGGCAGATTCATCAATATCGCGCCGCTTTGGTGGTACAGGTCTTGGGCTGGTTATTACTAAACGCTTAGTTAACCGCATGGGAGGGCAAATTGGCTGCTATTCAGAAGTGAAACAAGGCTCTACCTTCTGGTTTTCTCTTCCATTAAATATTAGTCAATATCCAATTAATGACACCTTACCTTTAACGACATTAGAGGGTAAGAGCATCCTGCTATTTGAGCCTAGCAACCTTTCACGACATGCCATAGAGCGAATGTTACAGCGCTGGGGCTTAAAGGTCTCTATCGCTAAAAATATTAAACAGTTAGAGTTTATTACCACGCAATCAAATCATGTTTTTGATTTTGGTCTGCTGAGTTGCCGCGCAGTGGCAGCTACCGGACAACCCGCTGAGGTACTAAAACTTGCAAAGTCTAAAATCGATTACTTACTGCTAGTCTCTGATTGTGCCGAGCAAGAAGCGGTTTTCTCCCAGATGCGATCTTATATCGATAAGCAACTTTCTATGCCTGTGGGAGAAAGGCTGCTTTCAAGCTCACTACTTGGTCAGCATTCCAGCTTAATGAACGAAACGCTTCTTCCTATCGGGCCAGCACTTACGCCAGCAAAACGTGAAAACTTAAGCGTTCTTGCCGTCGACGATAACCCCGCAAACCTAAAACTGATTGATACGTTATTAAAAGAATTAGTCACCCAAGTTCAAGTTGCAGATAATGGTGAATTAGCCGTCAAGCTCGCCAAGGAACGCAGTTACGATCTTATCTTTATGGATATTCAGATGCCGGGGACTGATGGTATCACCGCAACCAAACAGATCAGACATAGCTCTTCTAACCGTAACACGCCAATTATTGCTGTTACCGCTCACGCTATTGCCGAAGAACGAGAACGGATCTCGTCTAGTGGAATGGATGGCTACTTACCAAAGCCTATTGATGAGGCGGCGTTAAAAGGGGTTATCACTCGGTGGAAAACCAAACCTAAGTTTACGCACTTTGATCAACGCACATTAAATTGGGACCTTTGTTTGACCCAGGCCAATAATAAGCCAGACTTAGCGTTAGACATGTTAAAGATGCTGTTAAAGTCATTACCAGAGACAATTGAGAAGATAGAAGGTGCCCTTTCAAGTTCAGACAATGATAAAATGCTCGCATGCATCCATAAGCTTCATGGAGCTTGTTGTTATTGCGGCGTGCCAACTACGCAGAATCTTTGTCGAGAAATAGAATCTGGATTAAAGCGCGGCGTGACAATAGACGATGTAGAACCGGAAATACTAGAGTTACTTGATGAGTTAACTAAGGTAGAATCTGCCGCTAATCAAGTGATCTCCCAGCTATCAGTGGATATATAAGATGACAAACAAACAGGGATTTTTTAAACGCCTAAAAGCATTAGAGTTACCTCAAAAAAAGCTTTTTGCGGTTGCCCTATGCCAACGCATGCTGCCTAACTATCAGCTGTTTTCAGAAGTATGCGAATTTGGCGACCCTAAGGTACTCGATACCTTACTAAACCTGCTTTGGCAGTCGATGTACGACAGCAAGCTAAAACTCAATATCGACATCTACCTTGAGCGACTTGAAGCCAATACCCCAGAGCCTGCCGATTTTGATGTTTATGGTGTTTATCCAGCAATGGATGCCGCCGTTGCGTTAACTTCGCTGATCAGTGCGCTACAGAGCAAAGTAGAAGAAGATATTGTTAATATCAGCAAGTTGTCATCAGCCACGGTCGCTAACTATATCGAAGCAACTTGTGAGCAAGAGTTTGATAATGAAGATGCATTAGATGATTACATCTTTAGCCATGAAGTGATGCAAGAAGAAAAAGAGATGCAAAGCTCTCTTTTAGAGATCATTGAAGAGAACCCAAACATGAAGGCCGAGTTTATTAAAGAACTGCGCCGAGAAATTGTTGAAATTGGTGTTTCTAACATTGGTATCGAAGCAAGTCGATAAGCTAAACATACCCGTTTAACTAAGCGCACAGAGGTTCACACCCGTGCGCTTTTTTATTGGCGGTTTATCATCGCAAGCCTACAACTCACATTAAAAGCCGCCGCTTTCAGACCCTGAATTAAAACAGAGACTTCAAGCTAAGGCTACGTTATCAAGCCCAAAAATACTGCAGTCTTAGGTCTTAGACCTCAACTCTGCAGTGAAAATAGACTATCCGCCTTCAACTGCATAAATTCAATAAACAGTTTAACCTTTAATGGTTGATGGCTTCTCTGATGATACAAGATAGAGATCCGCCTCTTCTCACCAATCCACTCGGGTAGCAATGCCTGCAGTGTCCCAGATTTAAGCTGTTGCTTTACAAATAATTCTGGTCCATAAAGAATACCGCCATCATCAACCGTCGCCTCTACAGCGCCATGCAAGTCACTTAATGTCAGTTTGGCCTTACCATCATAATAAAAAGCGTCACCATTGGGGTGCTTAAGTGACCAGTTATATAGCGGCCACACTTTAATTAATGCGTGTTCAGCAAGCTCCCTTGGATGGGTTAATGTGGGCGCATTATTGATATATTGTGGTGATGCGAATAAGCCATAATTGAGCACACCGAGCGAACTAGAGATCCAAGATGAATCAGGCTGAGTCCCTCCGACAATCGCCACATCGACGCCTTCATCAATTAAGTCGATGACGTTATTGTTTTGCGCAATATGCAATTGAATATCAGGATAAGCTTCACAAAAGTCATTCAGCGTCTTAATAAAAATCATCGAGATTATCGACACGGGGGCAGCAATGCGTAGCGTACCCTCAGGCTTATCTACCGTTGAGCCACTGATACCGTCAAACTGTGAGATAATAGATTGATATTGCTGAAATAGTGCAATGCCCTCTTCAGTCAACCTCAGTTTGCGGGTATTACGCATCAGCAGCTGTTTATCTAACACTGTTTCTAACTTCGTCAGTTTACGGCTCACTGTAGCAATTGGCATATCGAGCTCTTTGGCTGCCAGCGAAAAACTGCCCGCATTCACCAGATGGACAAATTGGTAGATTAGCTGTAGCTCCAAGCCAAAATTGGTACTCATCGATATCATTCCCGCAGTTTAAAACACAATAGCAGGCCGAGATTCGACCTAAGGTCAATATTATACTAATGCATAATTATGGTAATGTTCTGGCTCAACTTTATCCCATTTTACTTATCTTAAATTAGATACATTAGAGAACAATATGTCAGCAACACTAACACCACTACTTGCTGTTTTCGGTATTATGCTGATGGGCACCTTAATACAAAAATTAAAACTCTTGCCCGTTGAGACTGACCAAGTCTTAAACCAATATGTCTATTATATTGCTTTCCCTGCCATCATGTTGATCACTCTAGCGCAGACCCCCATAAATGACATTATGCATTGGGGTTTCATCCTAGGCTTTAGCTTAGCCATGCTGGCAAGCTATGGTTTAAGTTATCTGTTATCACTATTTGTTAACCCTAAGAGCAGTGCTATCGCTACCATGCGCGCTCTAAATGCAACGTTTGGCAACACGGCTTTTATTGGTATTCCACTTATGGCGATGCTATTTCCTGATGAACAAATCGCACTCACTGCGGCGGCAATAGCCAGTTTATTATCAGTGCTTGTCTTTGCTATCGCGCTGGTATCACTGGAGATCACCAAGCAAACCAATAAAGCCTCACCCGCTAAGATCATCATCACGGCATTAATGAGGAATCCGATTGTCATCGGCAGCTTAATAGGTATTAGTCTCTCAGCCCTTAACCTTAAGCTACCTGACAGTTTAGCGCTAATGGTTCATCAATTAGGTATGACATCCAGTCCTTGTGCGTTATTTGCCATCGGAATGGTGTTAGCAAAATCGAGCCAATATCAAACCTCTCGACATTTTATGAGCCTTAAACAGGCCTTAGAAATAAGCTTAATTAACTCTGCTAAATTATTTTTCCAGCCGCTAATGACCTATATCATAATGCGTGGATTGAATGTAGAACCACAACTAGTTGCTATGGGAGTCATACTAGCTGCGCTCCCCACTGCCGCCAGTGTCTACCTGTTGGCACAAAGGTATCAAACCCAAGTCATAACCAGTGCTCAAGGGATCTTACTTGGCACCCTAATTACCTTTGTGACTTTGCCCATGCTGGAAACATATCTAGCTCATTAATTAGCTAGATAGTAAAATGACGTATAAAGCTAAAACCTTGCTGTTAATAAGCAACGTAAAAACCACCAACAGATTAAATTACCAGCAACGCGCACCAGCAAAAAATTAACGAAAAAATACGCAAAACCAACCAGTAAGTGCATTTTAACCAAAGCGATTTTACATTCGCTTTAACGCCATGAATGCTGGTTTTATAAAACATGATTTTCGTAAAAAATTGATTGGTCAAAAAGTGATTTGTAGATTACTATTCGCAACCTTTTTTCATACACCGCTCAAAAAATGACAAAGTTTGCTGGTTTTTTCTTGTTACTCACAACGCTTTTAAGCTCTGCGTTCGCACAATCTTTCGAACTTGAACCACAAGAGAAAGCCTTTCTGCAAAATAAAAAAGTACTGGTTGTTGCTAAGCCTAGCGAAGGGCTTCGCACTCACTGGAACATGGCTTCAGGCTATCAAGGGCGGTATGCCGATTACATCGCTGAACTGGGTCAGCAGTTGGACATCCAGATTGAATTTAAAGAATATAGTAGCTTAGATACACTTATTGAGGCCGTTGCATCTGGAGAAGCAGACTTATCCCTTGGGTTTTTACCAACGACTGAGCGAGAAAAGAAGCTGCTGTTCTCTCAACCTGTATTTAAAAACTATCAATTAAACTGGTTAAGTAACTCAACTTATCGCGACACCGCCCCCTCTAAGTTAAACTGGATATGTATTAAAGGCTCATTTTCTTGTGACATTAGCGCAAAACGTGGCTACAAATCACTGATTAAAGTCGATTCAATCAAAAGCTTAATACACCAGTTATCGACAGGTAAGGCCGATGCTGCAGTGATACATTTTGGTGCCGTCCACCATTACTATCAAACTGTCACAACTCATGACTGGCTAGGGGACATTGTATTTCATGAAGATGCAAAACCTATCGAATCATCATTTATTGTCGCTAAAAACAACCTGACTTTAATGCAGATATTGAATCAATATCTGCAACAAAACCAAGACAGTCCCGCGATACAGCCTTTTAATTTCAAAAATTTAAGTTTGTTGCACAATAAGCTAGCCATCAAAGCTATCTATCAGCAATACAACAGAGATACGATTCGCTATACGATCGAAGAAAACCTATATCCACTGTCGTACATTCAAAAAGAAACTGGGGAGATCTCAGGCTACATTCATGACATCATGAAAATTTATGCTCGCAAAACGGGTTTGAATTTTGAATATGTGTACCCAGATGGCAGGGATGTTGATGCAATGCTTGAACAAGCGATTGTTGACTTCATTCCCGGACGCTTTATTGCTCAGCCCAATACCAGTTCGACGCAGCCTTTTTATACGGTAAAGTGGTCGTATATCCGTACCAAAAAGCCATACACCCAAACTAAAATAGCAATACTCGATCGCACCAATCATATATCTATACAAGATACATTCGATTTCCTTGACAGTACACCTGCGATTTATTCAGATTTTACAGCGTTAAAAAACGATATAAAAGAGGGTGTTATCACCCACGCGTACATACCTGAAACCACTGCGCAGCAATATCTGTACTATGGTGCCGGTGAAGACTTCGAGTTAGTCATAGGTGAACAACCGCCGCTAGAAAGTCTCATGTGTATAAAACTCAGCTCAACATCACTTGCCTTAAGAAATATGCTTGATGTGGCAATCGCTGTCACCACAAAAAATGAAATTCACTTAGCCGTTCAAAATCATCAAAAGATCCATACACTCTATGGCTATGATAAAGCGCAAACAATAAATACCATTATCTTATTGTTATTAATTGCTATTGCTTCTGTTTTTATCGGTTTTTTATGGAATAAGAAGCTAAAAGTATATTTATCAGAAGCTATCGCTAATGGCAAAAAGTCTAATGATGAAATGCAGTGGTTAACCAGCATATTGAACAGTTTTCCAGGCATGGTGATTATTTCTGACGCCAGTGGTAAACCGTTATTGTCTAATCAAGCATATAACGACTACAAAGCTAACGCCGTGCCTTGTGCCTATCTCGATAGCGAAACTGCACAGCGGTCAAATATGACCAATGAAGGGCTAATAACATCGAATAACGAATGCTTTGTTGCTGGCAAGTATTATCGAGTGTCTCGAGAAGTGGTGCATCATAATGATGGCCAAGCGTATCACATCACCGTTTTTACTGATTTTACTGAGCTAAAAGCATCTAAACGACAAGCTATTGAAGCCTTAAAAACCCGAGAGTCATTTTTAGCCATTATCAGTCACGAGCTAAGAACCCCCTTAGCAGCAATGATGGGCCTAATGGAACTGCTTAGCCCTGAACTCAAGTCATCAAAGAATAAAGAGTTAATGAAAAATGCTCAGGCTTCCGCTGAACGATTAAAAGGTTTAGTGAACGATATTTTAGACTTTTCCAAAATGGAAGCGGACCAGTTGCAACTTGATTGTTACAACAGCTGCTTATTTGAAGAGCTTGGGGCGACGCTGAGACTGCAGGCTGCAAACATAAAGGTTAAACAGGTTAACTTTAAGCTTGATTGGCAACCCACCACGCTATGCCGCGCAGAATTAGATTGGTTACGCCTTAGCCAAATAGTCAACAATCTGGTCAGTAATTCAATCAAATTTACCCAACAAGGATTTGTCAAAGTCTCTGTTAGCAATACTAGCAATACACTCTCATTAGTTATTGAAGACAGTGGTTGTGGTATGACTCCCGAACAACAACAGTTGCTATTTCAGCCTTTTGTGCAAGCAGATGCCAGTATTAACCGTAAATATGGAGGTTCGGGACTAGGCATGTCAATTGTTCAGCACCTCGTTGAACTAATGGGCGGGCAAATATCTGTAACCAGTCAGCTTAATCTAGGCACTAAAGTATTGGTAAGTTTACCTGCAAAGTTTTCAGTTTTAGATCTAGGACTTGTCAGCGAGGCGTACGCTCAAGACGAGGCTATTAAAAGTTGGCTTACACTATGGGGGATCACCTTACAGCAAAGTGCCACAAATGTGTTGACGGTCGAATCCTCAGCAGAAACAAGCAATGTATATCCGGATCTGTTATTAAGACAAGTCTTACGATCTAATCACCAAAGCAAAGAGATGATCGCGGCTAAAAGCAAACAATACCAAGGCAAGGTTTTAGTTGCTGATGATGATCCGATTAACCGCTTTTTATTTCAAAAGCAGCTTAGCAAACTTGGGCTAGAAGTGGTAACCGTCAACGATGGGCTAGAAGCGCTACTTTACTTAGCATCCAATAAAAACAATGTATCACTGCTTATAACAGACTGTCATATGCCAAATCTTAATGGTTATGACCTGGTGCGCCAGTTGAGATCCAAGCCTGAATTTAAAAACTTAGCTATCGTCGGCTGCACCGCTGAAGACTCACGTCTTGCAGCTGAAAAAGCAAATCAGGCAGGTATGAGTGAGGTACTATATAAGCCTTACTCTTTTATCTTGCTTAGTGAGGTTTTAGGGCGTTACTGCGCCGAGAAAACCAATGGCGATAACCAAGAGCAGCTGGAGTGGCTAAGTGACTATAGTGCTGAAGAACAACTCGAACTTTCTGCCATCGTCAGAGATTCATTACTGGCAGATAAAGCCGAGCTAACAGAGCAAGCTATTCCATTATCAGCATTAGGCCACCGCATTAAAGGCGCAGCAAATGCACTAGGGCTAACTCAATTAGCCACTGCAGCAGCTAACTGTGAATCAGTTAACTGCGACGGTGCACCGGATGCAATTAAGCAACTGAGCGCGGAGATTGATGCCGTTGTAAATACAATCAATCAATGGTTAATTAGCCAGTATCAATAAGCCTTAGAATGTTAACCGTAATTACGTGGCTAAATGAAAGTCCACTTTACTTAACGACCTCATGAGGTCGTTAAGCGGCTAAGCAACTAAGCAACTAAGCAACTAAGCAACTAAGCAACTAAGCAAAAAATAGCAACATTATCAGATATTGCTATAGAGTTTTAACGCGGATTTTATTACTGAGCACTGCAGTCAACATTTCTTTCTGGACAATATTTGCTATGCAATCGTTTCAAACACTAAAAGTACTTATCATCGATGATGCCCCCACATTTCTATTTACCATCAAGAGTATGTTGGTAAAGCTAGGTTTTTCTGAAACCGACGTGCTGACATCAAAAAGCGCCAAAATGGCACTCGCTCTTGCTGCAAATAAGCAGTTTGATGTAATTATTTGTGATTTCAACTTTGGTGTAGGCATGAATGGGAAACAATTGTTTGAGGAGTTCAAGCACCTAAACCTGCTGAGCGATGAAGCCGTCTTTATACTAGTCACGGGAGATAATTCGTCCGCTACTGTCAGACCTATTCTTGAACTGAAACCTGACGAGTATTTATTAAAGCCTTTCAATGCCATTACCTTAAAAAATCGCTTATCTATCGCCATTAGGCGCAGAAAAAAATTATTAGGTCTCTATACTGCTGAGCGAAAATTAGATGCCCACCAAGGGCTACAACTATGCGACGAAATGGCACCATTTCATCCTGAATACTACTTTGTCATCCAACGCTTTAGAGGCGTATTCTTAACGATGCTGGAGCGTCATGAACAGGCTAAAATAGTGTACCAGTCTACACTCGCCAAAAAAGATCTGGACTGGGCTAAAGTAGGATTAGCCAACTCGTTAGCAAACCTAGGGCAAACCGAGGAAGCCGATTGTATTATCAACCAATTGCTTATCTCTTTACCCAACGATACGCGAGTAAGAACTGAAGCTGCCTATGTAAAACTTAAGAATAACGATATTCCCACGGCGATATCGCATCTAGAGCTAGCCAGTCAACTTGTACCGGGTAATTCTGAAAGAGAGCAGATCATCGTTAACCTTTGCCTTTCAGTTAACGACTATGATCAGGCACTTGAGCGCTTTAGACTTTATCTGGAGATCAACAAAGATACCTACCGAAATAATGAATACGCCAAACTGAGTTTGATCCGTACCATTCTCTATTCAGCCCGCACTTCTCATAAAAGAAATACCTTAATAGAAGAAGCGAAACATCACCTTCGGCTATTGATGGACTCAAAAGACGAGTCAATTAAAAATGAAGTCACACTTATTAAAGCTCATATCTCAATTGAGTTAGGCTATTATCGCAGTGCCATCAGTATGTTAAAGGGCTTACACTCTAAGGGGGCTTTTCAGCACTTTTACGCCGCATTTCATTATGCCTGGCTACTGAATGTTATGAGTGTTGAAAATGAATTTGATCTAGCAATCCAATGGTCTAGCGAAACCTTAGGCTATGAGACAAGTCAGATTATTTTTTCGAGTAAAGTCGCGATGCTCGATAGTTTGAAAACGGGAAATGCAGTAAAACGAGTCTGGTTAAAAGAGCAATACACCTTCGTAAAAAATAACGGCGCAGACAAATTAACTCTGCTTGAAACCTACCTCGCAATAAATGAAAAGGCTCCACTGCTAAAAACCGTGTGCTTGAATATTATCAAGTCATTGTCTTATGTTTGGCCTAGGCAATATGGCGCGGGGCAAGTTCAGCAGATCATCGCTCGATGCGATAATGTTATCAGGCAGCTGTATGTTGATGAAGAACTCGTAGCAAACAATTACCAAGAGTATTACCAATCAGCCCTCGATAAGTGTACAAACCAAGCTGAGTAACTGCTTTTTGCGAGTGAAAAGCTAACCATTAAGCCACTTTAAAATGAGTGCAGCACCTCTACTTTGAACAAGGGCTTCTTGTTAGTGCGCAGAGTCATTAACCTTATTAATGACTCTGCGATATGTAGTAATAAGATTTAAAACTGATCGCCCTCTCTAAAGTCAGACACTTTAATAAATTGAACACCAGAAAACGCTCTATTAGAGATGAACTCAACGATGCTTTTATGAAAAAAAACATAACTCTTAGAGCAGTTGGCAACTTTAAAAATCAGACGATTAGCTTCATCAATACTATCTAATACAGTCTTATTCAGAGAATAGCGCTTTACCTCAAGCAGATCGTCATCGTCAAAATAAAACATTTCAATTTCGGAGTTAACAAGATCAATACAGTCCAACTCTTTATAGAAGCCAAAATACCAATAACTATCATGCCAAACGCTAGGATCATCTATAAATACAGCGGGGTAAATTTGCATCCCCTCGATCTTGTATTGGCTAAATTTGTCCTTCAGTTCATCGTTTATCAATAAACCTGAAGTATCAACAAACAGATCCGTTAAAGGCCGTTTCTGATTTGTTTCGTCTCTAAAACCATTAGAAAAAATCAATGGTTGTTCACCGCTAACTAGCTTTGTGTAATGATATTTTCTTTGCGCTGTTTCTCTATCAGGCCGAATGTATACCAGCTCATCACCACGAGGACGAAAAGCAATATAATACTCATCATTATATGTTGTCATTGCTTACTCTTAAACTATCGCTATATTCGATACGTGATGATTGATAACTCATGGTTTATAAATGATATTTGCTAACTGATAGCTCATTCTTATCAGATTACTGTTAGTTGCTCGCATATTTACTCAAATGGTAACTGCGAATAGTTGCTCACAATTGTTATCTCAAACATAGCGGCTGTGTAGCATGAACACTCCTGTTATTTCCCCTCATACAAAATGAAGCACCTAGCACCTTCTAACAAGCCGCTATTCACATAATAAATTCAACTTACTGCAATCGAAAACTGTTTATACCGTCTAAAATGCCATAGATAGCCATAACTGGGGTACAACCTAAAACAGACATACATGGCCTATCGCTATGATGCAGCTCATCTTACCACATTGAAAAATAGATACTTTATTTCTAAACTCTTAAAAGTGGCTATTTGTCAGATTCATTCCATTTGAAACAGCGTCCCATAAATGCAATCAAATCGATTGATTTACCAACCAGGTATTTACTGTACATAAAAACAGTATATACTGTTTATCAATACAGTGTTTTGAAAAGGACATCACTATGCTTTGCCAACTCAGCATCAACAACTTTGCTATTGTGCGTTTTTTGGAACTCGACTTTAAAGCCGGTATGACCAGTATTACTGGTGAGACTGGCGCGGGGAAATCGATTGCTATCGATGCCCTTGGCCTTTGTTTAGGTAATCGAGCCGACGCGAATAGCATTAGACCTGGTGCCACTAAGGCCGAAGTAAGTGCCCGCTTTTTATTAGATGATACTCCAGCCGCTAAACGCTGGCTTGAAGATAACGATCTTGAACTTGATGATGAATGCATCTTACGCCGCACGATTAGCAGTGACGGCCGCTCACGCGCCTACATAAACGGTAACCCAGTTCCCTTAGTGCAAATCAAGTCGCTAGGACAACTATTAATTGGTATTCACGGTCAACATGCCCACCACGCCATGTTAAAAAGTGAACATCAACTCACTCTATTAGATAGCTATGCTAACCATAAGATGCTGCTCGACGGTGTGACCGCCAGCTACCATAGATGTAAGACAATCGAAAAACAGCTACACCTATTAGAAATGTCCCAGCAAGAACGCTTAGCTCGAAAGCAGTTGCTGCAATATCAGGTTGAAGAGCTAAACGAGTTTGCCATTAATGAAGGTGAATTTGAGTCTATTGAAGCCGAGCACAAGAAGCTGGCGAACAGCACCGCGCTTATCGAGCTTTGCCGTAGCCAACTACACATTCTACAAGACTGTGATGAAGGCTGTGTTGAATCACTGCTAAATACCAGTATCAGCCAAGGGCAAGATCTCGAAAGCTACGATCCTGAGCTGGGTAATGTCGTGGCTATGCTTAACGATGCGCTGATCCAAGTGCAGGAGAGTAGCAGTGAACTTGAACGCTACTTAGATGGCTTAGAGCTCGATCCAGAATACTTCGCTCACTTAGAGCTGCGACTCTCAAAAGCTATGCAACTTGCGCGTAAACATCAAGTATCAGGTAACGAACTCTATAAACATCACCAAAGTCTATTAGATGAACTCATGGATTTAGGCTCTGATGACGACAAACTTGACGATATACGCGAGCAACTAAGAGCAAGCCAGGCAGCCTATTTACAGCATGCTAAAAAACTCAGTCAAAGCCGCAGCCGCTACGCTAAAGAGCTTGATAAGCAAGTGACTCAGTCTATCCATGAGCTCAACATGCCTAAGGGCAAGTTTACTATTGCGGTGAATTTTAACGAGGCTGTTGTTACGCCAACGGGTTGTGACAATATTGAATTTTTAGTTTCAACTAACCCTGGTCAGCCTCTGCAGCCAATTGCCAAAGTGGCATCGGGTGGTGAACTGTCACGTATTGGTTTAGGTATTCAGGTGATCACCGCTAAGAAGGTCTCAACTCCAACCTTGATTTTTGATGAGGTCGACGTCGGTATTTCAGGGCCGACAGCTGCCGTTGTTGGTCGTATGCTTAGAAGTCTTGGTGGATCAACACAGGTATTTTGTGTGACTCATTTGCCTCAGGTTGCAGGTAATGGCCATCAACATATGTTCGTTAATAAAAGCAGTAAGGCCGGCAAAACGGAGACCTCAATGGTGACGCTCGATAAAACTCAGCGCATTGAAGAGCTCGCACGTCTATTAGGTGGCGACACCATCACCAGCAATACTCTGGCGAACGCAAAGGAACTCCTGCTTAGCTAATCTCTTTTTTAGCGAGTAAAACAAAAATGCAGAGCTAAGCTCTGCATTTTTTATTCTTTAAACAGCTATCAAGCAAAGTAGTAAGCTAAACCTTGTAAACAAAGTAGCGAAAAAATACCCGCAAGCACATCGTCAATCATAATACCAAAACCGCCATGAACCTTAGCATCAAGCCAACGAATGGGCCATGGCTTTAAGATATCGAATAAACGAAACAGTAGAAAACCAATAGCCAACCACTGCCACCCTGCTGGTGCGGCAATCATGGTGATCAACAATCCGACTACCTCATCCCAAACAATCGCACCATGGTCATGCACGCCCATATCTTTTGATGCTTTATCACAGATGTAAAAACCCGCAAGCATACAGATAACAGTCAATCCGATATACCAAGGCAAACTCAAAGGTGCCATGAGTAAATAAAGTGGAATGGCAGCGATAGTGCCAAAAGTACCCGGCGCTTTTGCCGCGAGCCCAGAGCCAAATCCTAAAGCCAAAAAGTGGATAGGATTTTTTAATGAAAGCTTAGCTAGTACAGGATCTTTAGAGAGTAAATTCATTAGTTAAAGTGCTCAAAGCCCAAATTAATAGGTTCAAATGGCTGATTTCCACTAAGCAATTGTAATTGCCCGCCAGTACATACTTGTCCAATCTGGGTAAATTTCACACCCGATTCAACGAGTGATATCTCTAGCGCACCTTTTTGAGCTTCTGGAACGGTGAATAATAGCTCATAATCTTCACCACCGGTTAATGCATAGCTTAGTGCCATCTCAGCTGACGTATTACGTTTAAGCTGTGCAGACATTGGGATATTATCGACATTAATGATAGCGCCAACTTGTGAGCTTTTAAGCACATGTTGAATATCTGATATGAGTCCATCAGAGATATCAATGGCGCTTGAGGCAAGTGTGCGCAGTGATTGCCCAGCTAGCACCCGCGGAGTAGGCCTGTAATGACGGTTTATCAGATACGCTCTGTCATCGATGTTAGCCTCAGCTTTATTACGCAGAAGATCTAAGCCTAGTGCTGAGTCCCCTAGATTTCCTGTTACATAAATCCAATCACCATTTTTAGCACCACTACGAGTCAGCCCGCAGCCTCTAGGTACCTGACCATTAATAGTGATGGTGATAGAGCGTGGACCGCGTGTGGTGTCGCCACCGATAAGTGCGACACCATAATATTCTGCTATCTCAAACAAGCCCGCACTAAAGTCAGCGAGCCAAGCCTCATCAACCTCGGGTAAGGTCAGTGCTAAGGTCATCCAAGCAGGTTCTGCGCCCATTGACGCCAAATCAGATAAGTTTACTGCAAGCGACTTATAGCCAAGCTCTTTAGCTGGCATATCAGGGAAAAAGTGTACATTTTCAACTAAAGTGTCACACGAGATGGCAATAGACTTATTTTCTGCTGGCTTAACTATGGCGCAATCATCGCCAATACCAATAACAACGTCTTTGCGAGACTGAGCGCGCCCAGTAAAAAAACTTTCGATTAATTGAAATTCTTTCACAATACCAATCACAAATTAGAGGAAGGATTCAGGGATAAATAAGGTAAGTGTAAATCAGGCCGTCACGCTAGCAAAGATTAGGAATTACTGCGCTTTGCTCAGGTGGAAAATGCATGGACTGTTCTTATCCCACTGTCAGATCTAACAAAAACGGCATCCTAGGATGCCGTTTCTATTAACTATCTATTGCGTGCTACCAGCTTATCGAGAATGCCGTTAACAAACTTATGTCCATCTTCTGCGCCGAATGCTTTTGCAAGCTCGATAGCTTCGTTAATCGCTACCTTATAAGGCACATCCTTGCGGAATGTCAGTTCATAAGTTGCTAGACGTACAATCGCTTTTTCAACTGGGTCCACTTCATCAAGTGGACGAGTCAAGAATGGAGTGATTAACTCATCCAATTGACTCTTCTTTGTTGCAACGCCACCTAATAGCTCACGAAAGTAAGCGATATCGACGCCATCAATAACTTGTTCTGTTAGAAACTCATGCTCAACATCAGCAATATTGTTACCACTTAGCTGCCATGAGTAAATGGCCTGAACGGCTAAACGGCGGGCCTTACGGCGCTCTGAAGGCTTCATTAAATTGTCCTAAATTACAGCTGTTCTTCAAGTGCTTGCAGAACGTTAACCATTTCTAGCAGACCAAGTGCAGCTTCGCCGCCTTTGTTACCTGCTTTAGTACCCGAACGCTCAATAGCTTGTTCAATGGTATCTGTGGTTAAAACGCCAAATGCAACGGGAATATCAAACTCAAGTGCTACTTGAGCCAAACCTTTATTACATTCACCTGCAACAAAATCGAAATGAGGTGTACCACCACGGATAACCGCACCTAGTGCGATGATACCGTCAAATTTTCCGCTAGCCGCGACGCGGCGTGCAGCGAGTGGCAGTTCAACAGCGCCAGGCACTTTAACTACAGTGATATTGTCATCTGCAACTTGGCCAAAACGCTTAAGAGTGTCAACCGCGCCATCGAGTAAACTATCAACAAGAAAACTGTTAAAACGTGAAACTACGATCGCAACTTTGGCGTTTTTCGATTCGATATTACCTTGAACTACGTTCATTTATCTTACCTAAATTAGCTTAATTACCCAGCATAGGGACGGAAGAGGCGGTATGATACCACAGCACTCCGCACTGATCGCTATGCAATTAATAAGAAAAGTGTGAATTTAAGCCTCAGACTGACAATCAACCTGAGGCCAGCATTTATTCTGCAATATATTCAGTTACTTCTAAACCAAAGCCTGAAAGAGAATGATAGCGCTTTGGCGAGCTTAATAAACGCATCTTTGTTACGCCCACATCCGCAAGAATTTGTGAGCCTACACCCACTTGGCGAGACGTACCTTGCCATTGTGCAGCAACAGGTGTGCTACCGTTATCTTCAGCTTCAAAAGCTTTAACTTTGGCTAGAATATCGCTGCTGTGCTCATGATTACCCAATAACACCAACACGCCACCCTCATTGCTAATGCGCTCCATCGCTTTCTCTAATGGCCAGCTACGCTGCTGATCACGCTCTGAATGCAATAAATCATTGAAGGTGTTTTGTAGATGCACACGTACTAACGTGTTTTCGGTAACGTCGCCTTTAACTAATACATGATGCAACTGGTTATCGATTGTATCGCGGTAAGTCAGCATTTCAAACTCGCCAAAACGAGTTGGCAACTTACATTTCGCTTCACGAACAACACTGGTTTCTTTGGTGTTACGGTATTCGATAAGGTCGGCAATCGTGCCCATCTTCAAGCCATGCTTTTTCGCGAAGATTTCAAGATCAGGGCGACGGGCCATGGTGCCGTCATCATTAAGAATTTCAACAATGACCGATGATGCTTCAAAACCTGCTAGGCGCGCTAAATCACAGCCCGCTTCAGTGTGACCAGCACGAATAAGTACGCCACCTTCTTGCGCCATTAGCGGGAAGATGTGGCCAGGCTGCACGATATCCGATGGCTTTGCATCTTTACCCACCGCCGCAAGCACGGTTACTGCACGGTCTTGCGCCGAAATGCCCGTGGTTACGCCCTCGGCCGCTTCGATTGAAACGGTAAAGTTAGTCGAAAACTGGGCATTGTTGTTAGTGACCATCAAAGGTAAGTTAAGCTGCTGACAGCGCGCTTTAGTCAATGTTTGGCAGATAAGGCCACGGCCAAATGTCGCCATGAAATTCACAGCTTCAGGCGTCACCATGTCGGCAGCCATGATCAGATCGCCTTCATTTTCTCTGTCTTCGTCATCCATCAAGATCACCATCTTACCTAGACGAATATCTTCGATGATCTCTTCTATACTATGTAACGCCATGTTCAGACCTTTATTTTTCTCACTGTATTCTAAGTTACATGCGTCAATAACGATGAACTTAAACCAGTATCTAATGTAATGATTATTCTTGATTGTATATAGACTTGATTAAGACAAATTTAATCGTCAAATCCGCCTTAAGCCAGTCTTTATCGTAAAAAACCTGAGCGAGCTAACAATTCCATAGTCACTTCTGACTTGGGGCTGCTCTCTTGCTCTTGGGTGCCGTAACTCATTAGCCTTTCTAAATGACGGGCTATCAAGTCCACTTCAATATTAACGTTGTCGCCGGCCTTCAAATCCACTAAGGTCGTTTCACCTGCAGTGTGCGGTACTATGGTCAGCCTAAATCTATGCCCTTGCACTTCATTAACGGTTAAGCTCACACCATCGATTGTAATTGAACCTTTATGGGCGATATAGCGGCCCAGTTCTACAGGTGGTGTTAGCCAAAACTCAATCGCTTGGCCCCGAAACTGTCTGTCGTCCACATGGGCAATACCATCAACATGACCACTGACCATATGCCCACCTAAACGGGTTGTGGGGGTAACGGCTTTTTCAAGGTTAACGGCTTTTCCAACCTGATAATGAGAGAACCCCGTCAAATTGACTGTTTCGGCTGAAATATCTGCCACATAACCGTCGCTCATTAACTCAACAACGGTTAAACACACACCATTGGTAGCAATACTGTCGCCAAGTTTAACATCTGACAAATCCAGTTTTCCGCTGGCGACGGTTAAACGAATATCATCACCACGGCGCTGCACTTTTCTTAAGTGACCAACTGACTCAATAATCCCAGTAAACATAAACTAATTACTCACTCTTAACGTTAAGCGGGTGTCTTTACCCACTTTGCGCTCATCGATTAGGTTGAGGCGCGGTATGTCCATCATGGCTTGAAAATCATCTAGCGCGAGCAAATTACGCCCATGAGAGCCTAAGATTTTCATCGCTTGATACAGCACGATTTCATCTGCAAGCTCTTGGTTAACAAAGGCCCCTGCGAGTGTTGCCCCAGCTTCAACGAGTACTGAGTTACAACTCTCCCCCAATAAACCCAACAAGGCTTGCAGGTCAATACGAGAATCAACCGCGGGCAAAATTTGATGAGTCACATGAGCTGGCCAAGCTGCTTTCACATTCTCGGGGTACGCGATTGTCGACACCAACAAAGTAGGGCTTGTTGTGTTAAATAAGTTTAGCTCAGCGCCAAGGCGTGCTTGACTGTCTAATACTACCCGCAGTGGTTGATGAATTTCTGCTGGTGCTAACTGGTGTGCAAGCGAGCCTAATTCGCTATGACGCACATTGAGGCTCGGATCATCAGCAAGTATCGTCTCAACACCTGTGACCAATGCACAATGGCGCGCACGAAGCCGCTGAACGTCGCTGCGCGCTTCAGGTCCCGTTATCCATTTTGACACACCATTAGACAGCGCAGTCTTACCATCGATACTCGCAGCAAGCTTAACCGTGACCCACGGCAAGCCTTTCTCCATTCGCTTTAAAAAGCCTAGGTTAACTTGCTTCGCTTCTTCGGTCATCAAGCCCACATCGACTTGAATGCCAGCCTCTCGCAGCATGGCAATGCCACGACCAGACACTTGTGGATTGGGGTCGGTAACGGCAATGACAACACGGCTTACACCGTGCTCGATTAATGCTTTAGCACAAGGAGGCGTACGGCCATAGTGGCTGCAAGGTTCTAGCGTGACATAGGCGGTAGCCCCTTTGGCATCGATTCCAGCCATATTTAAGGCGTAAACTTCGGCGTGAGGACCGCCAGCACGAATATGGTAGCCTTCGCCAACAATTTCGCCATCTTTGACGATAACGCTGCCAACACAAGGATTGGGACGAGTGGTGTAAATGCCCTTTTGTGCCAATTCAATGGCCAGGCTCATCATTTGACTGTCTTCGATAGACCACATAATGGCGGCAATTCCGATTGTTCGATTATTTGAGGACTAAGCGGTTAGCTTAGCCCATGTAGCATAGGTTATTTTTGCAGTTTAGCGATTGCATCACCAAACTCTGAAACATCTTCAAAGGCACGATAGACAGAAGCAAAACGAATATAGGCAACTTTATCTAAGTTGACTAAGTGGTCCATCATCAGATTACCTATCATTTCTGATTTAACTTCACGCTCACCGGTCGCGCGTAAAGTCGATTTAATCTTAGTTAATGCCTGTTCAATTTGATCCATAGACACAGGTCTTTTCTCTACGGCTCTTAACATGCCACCACGTAATTTTTCTTCATCAAACGGCTGGCGACTGCCATCTTGTTTCACTACGCGAGGCATCACAAGCTCGGCACCTTCAAAGGTAGTAAAACGTTCATGGCATTGAACACACTCTCTACGTCGACGAACCTGATGGCCGTCAGCGACTAATCGCGAATCAATCACTTTTGTGTCAGTTGCGCTGCAAAATGGACAATGCATTTAGCCTCCGGTTAGAAATTAGGTAGTTTCACTCACTGAATTTAGCAAAACCTCAGAAAGTAGGCTCGAATCAAAAGTATGCTCGAATAATAACAAAAATGGCCGCATAAATGCGGCCATAGGAGTCTACCTGATTAAACGCTTAAGGTTAACCGTAAACAGGGAACTTAGCGCACAATTCCAGAACCTGACTCTTAACGCGTTCGCTAACGGCAAGATCTGAAATGTCATCTAAGATGTCACACATCCAGTTAGTTAACAGCACCGATTCTTCTTCACCAAATCCACGACGGGTAATTGCAGGTGAACCGATACGCAGACCAGAGGTCACAAATGGTGAGCGAGGGTCGTTTGGTACAGAGTTCTTGTTAACGGTAATGTTAGCATTGCCAAGAGCGGCATCAGCATCTTTACCTGTGATGTCCTTGCTGATTAAATCAAGCAAGAATAGGTGGTTTTCAGTACCACCAGATACCACATCATAGCCACGTTCAATGAACGTACGCGCCATCGCTTTAGCGTTAACAACCACTTGCTCTTGGTAAGTCGTGAACTCAGGGTCTAGTGCTTCTTTAAATGCAACGGCTTTAGCAGCAATAACGTGCATTAAAGGACCACCCTGGCCGCCAGGGAATACCGCAGAGTTTAGCTTTTTGTAGATATCTTCATCGTTAATCGCAGATAGAATCAAGCCGCCACGTGGGCCAGCCAGTGTCTTATGCGTTGTTGTTGTCACAACGTGAGCGTGTGGCATAGGGCTCGGGTAGATCCCCGCGGCAACTAAACCTGCAACATGCGCCATATCAACAAACAGGTATGCACCTACTTTATCAGCGATTTCACGGAATTTACCCCAATCAACAATGCCCGAATATGCGCTGAAACCCGCAATAATCATCTTAGGCTTGTGCTCAAAAGCAAGACGCTCAACTTCAGCGTAATCAATCTTACCTGTTGATTCATCGATACCGTACTGAACAGCATTGTATAGCTTGCCAGAGAAGCTCACATGAGAACCGTGAGTTAAGTGACCACCGTGGGCTAGGCTCATGCCTAAAACGGTATCACCACCTTGTAGCAATGCCATAAACACAGCTGCGTTTGCTTGTGAGCCAGAGTGTGGCTGAACGTTAGCGTATGTAGCGCCAAATAGCTCTTTAGCGCGCGAGATAGCTAATTCTTCAACGATATCTACATGCTCACAACCACCGTAGTAACGCTTACCTGGGTAACCTTCAGCGTACTTGTTAGTTAGCTGTGTACCTTGAGCTTCGATAACACGAGGACTAGTGTAGTTTTCTGAAGCAATGAGTTCGATGTGCTCTTCTTGACGACGCGTTTCATCTTCAATTGCTGCAAATAGTTGTGGATCGTAATCCGCGATATTCATATCTTTTTTCAGCATTACTCACTCCAGCTGTAAAATTCTTCTAGTAGGGTTGCGCGGTATGATACAGCGCATTCGATCACAATCCCAGTATTTACAACATGAAATTACTTGCATTTCTAGATGAGAGAGTTTCGTAAAAAGCACTAATCGGTATAAATAACCACCAATACCTAGCTAACAGATTTATGCGTTAACTGTGAATGAAACTGCTCGAATTCAGATTTAAGTTCTGTATCGAATCAAGTAGAATTGCCGCCAATCAACGTAGAAAAAATACAATCAAAGAGAAATAACATGGCTCAATTTGTATATAGCATGCTTAGAGTGGGCAAGATTGTCCCGCCTAAAAAACAGATCTTAAAAGATATTTCATTAAGCTTTTTCCCTGGCGCAAAAATCGGTGTCTTAGGCTTAAACGGCTCAGGTAAATCCACCCTACTGCGCATTATGGCGGGCTTGGATACTGAAATTGAGGGCGAAGCGCGCCCAATGCAGGACCTAAAAATTGGTTACTTACCGCAGGAACCAAAACTTGATCCAAACCAAACTGTACGTGAAACGGTTGAAGAAGCCGTGGCCGAAGCCAAAAATGCACTGGTACGTTTAGACGAAGTTTATGCGCTTTATGCCGAGCCCGATGCTGACTTTGACGCCCTTGCTAAAGAGCAGGGCCAGTTAGAAGCCATTATTCAATCGCAAGATGCTCACAATCTGGATGTTGTGCTAGATCGCGCAGCGAACGCACTGCGTCTTCCTGATTGGGATGAGAAAATTGAAGTGCTTTCAGGTGGTGAACGCCGCCGTGTGGCAATTTGTCGCTTACTGCTTGAAAAGCCAGACATGCTGTTGCTCGACGAACCAACCAACCACTTGGATGCCGAATCGGTAGCCTGGTTAGAGCGCTTCTTACAAGAGTACACTGGTACCGTTGTGGCCATTACCCACGATAGATACTTCCTTGATAATGCCGCTGGTTGGATTTTAGAACTTGACCGTGGTGAAGGTATTCCATGGGAAGGTAACTACTCATCTTGGCTTGAGCAAAAAGATGCCCGTCTAACCCAAGAATCTGCCACAGAAAGCGCGCGTCAAAAAACAATTGCCAAAGAACTTGAATGGGTGCGCCAAGGGGCTAAAGGCCGTCAGTCTAAAGGTAAGGCGCGTATGGCTCGCTTTGAAGAGCTTAATACTAACGACTACCAAAAGCGTAACGAGACCAACGAGCTATTTATTCCACCAGGACCACGCTTAGGTGACAAGGTTATTGAAATCACTAACCTGACTAAATCTTATGGCGACCGTGTACTGATTGACGACTTGACTTTCTCAGTACCAAAAGGCGCTATCGTTGGTATTATCGGTGCTAACGGCGCGGGTAAATCAACGCTATTTAAGATGATTTCAGGTGCAGAGCAGCCAGACAGCGGCAGCGTTGAGTTAGGCGAATCTGTACAAATCGCTTCTGTTGAGCAATTCCGTGATTCAATGAATGACAAGAACACGGTTTGGCAAGAGATCTCTGATGGCCAAGATATCATGCGCATCAACAACACCGAAATTCCAAGCCGTGCCTATGTAGGCCGCTTTAACTTCCGTGGTGGCGATCAGCAAAAGATTATCGGCAGCCTATCAGGTGGTGAACGTAATCGTGTGCATTTAGCTAAGCTTCTACAAGCTGGCGGTAACGTACTGCTACTCGATGAACCAACCAACGATTTGGACGTTGAAACCTTACGTGCACTAGAGGAAGCGTTACTTGAATTCCCTGGTTGTGCCATGGTGATTTCGCACGACCGTTGGTTCCTCGATAGAATCGCGACCCATATCCTAGATTACCGTGATGAGGGCAAGGTGAACTTCTATGAGGGTAACTACACCGAGTACTCAACATGGTTGAAAGAAACTATGGGTACTGATGTTGTTGAGCCACATCGCTTGAAGTATAAGCGCATGGTTAAATAATTCTTACACTCGATTAAACAAGGAGGCCTCATTGGCCTCCTTTTTATTATCTACTTGTCCCGTTAAGTTTACTCCCGCCTTCCTCAGCAGCTAGCGAATAAGTGGCCACCTAATAAATAGCTACCTAATGAACCTAATGAACCTAATGAACAGTCATCTAATAAATAGATGGCCAATAAAATAGATGGCTAATAAATAAATATTTTTCAACTGCGTAACAAAATACCTGCTAATTATGCGAAGATATCCATTGGTATAAAATAGCCAATTAAAAACAACAAGTCGTGCACTCGATATATTAAACGACGAACATTTATGGACGAGCAAAGCAATGGATGACAAACAGCAGCCCGCAGTAACGGCCGATAAGCTGAAGACAGAGCCCGCTGGGCCCCTTATTAGGGAAAATAAAGTTACTGAAGAAACTGTCACAGCAGAAACAGACGTCACACCTAGCATTAGCAAGCCAAAAGCTTTTTTAAATAGTATTAATCACTTCCGTGGTATTGCGATTATCTTTATCGTCATGGCGCACTGCTATCGCCCAGCGGGTTGGCAAATTGAAACCTTTGCCGATAAAGCCTGGTTTAACTTAATGATGAATGGCACGGTCTTTTTCGTGTTTATTTCCGGCTTTCTTTTTCACCATGTGTTTTATCACCGCTGGGACTACAAAAAGTATATGAAGAGCAAAACTAAATTTGTTTTCCTTCCTTATCTACTTTTGTCTCTGCCTTGGATTGTTTGGCATCTCACAGTGGGAACCGACCCCATGATGCATAAGGAAATGGCAGATATTTCCGGCCCTGCAGCGGCGGCGAGCTGGTACGTAATAACTGGCCGTACCCTTACCGCTTATTGGTATATTCCAATGGGAATGATGTTATTCGCCCTATCGCCTTGGGTCATGTATCTCATTAAAAAGCAGCAAGTACTCTACTACGCGATTCCGCTTTTAATCATTGCCATTATGGTGCATCGCCCCATATCAAACCTCAATGCGATTCAGTCTTTAGTCTACTTCTTACCCGTCTACCTGCTTGGAGTTTGGGGCTCGGCGCATCGCGATAAACTGTTCCCGTTTATCGATAAGTATTGGCTGCCGATGTTACTCACGGGTATTGCCTTAGCGCTTATACAGGCGCAATACTTTGGTGCAGGCACGCTTAATAAAGCCCCATTTGAAATGACAGTGCCAGACTTAATGCTGCCACAAAAAATCTTACTCACCCTGGTGATACTGGCAATTTTGAACAAGTTTGAGCATATCTCGATTGCACCACTACAAAAGCTAGCAGAAGTCAGTTTTGCGATTTACTTTATCCACCCATGGATAACAACGCCGTGGTGGATGCTCTATGACAGCCCAGATTTTTTGGGATTAAATGGCCAAGGTAATATCTTTACCACTTTAATCGTCACCTTAGTGGTTGTAGCTATCTCTTACTTGATTGCCATCATCATTAAAAAGCTACTCAGTAAACGTAGCCGCTATTTAATCGGCTGGTAAGTAGCAAGAACCACCCAAGTAAAACGATAAAAAAAAGAAGCAAGTTACAGTACCAATCGATACAAATAACTAATATTAAGAGTTACCACATTATGTTTAAACCTCTACTCTATGCCGCAACGCTGCTCTTGCTGTCAACGCAGCTTAGCGCCAATGAAGACTATCAATTTGATGGGCCCTACCTGATCCAAGAAGTCACAACTGATCAGAAGGCCAATGCCAGCCAAGAGTCACATCAACAGACCGCCTATTGGATCTGTAATGCAGAACTTAAAACGACTCGAGTGAGTGAGCGCACACTTAAACGCCCAGATAACTGCGGTCAACTACCACAACCTACACTGAGTCATGCCATAAAGCAGGTCATGCCTGATAGCTACAGCGGTATAAAAAAAGTGGTCGCACTCAGTGACGTTCATGGCCAGTACGATGTATTAATCACCTTACTAAAAAATCAAAAAATCATTGATGCCGATCATAACTGGGCCTTTGGCGATGGTCATATGGTGATGACAGGCGACATGTTTGACCGCGGCGACCAAATCAACGAAGTACTTTGGTTTATGTACCAGCTAGACAGACAAGCCAAAGCGGCTGGCGGTATGCTGCACCTACTCATGGGTAACCATGAGCAGATGGTACTCGGTGGCGATCTTAGATACGTGCATCAACGTTACGACCTAGCCAGTAAACTATTAAACAGAAGTAACGATGAACTTTACGCGGATAACACCGAAATTGGTCAGTGGCTAAGAAGTAAAAATACCTTAGTTAAGATTAATGACGTGTTATATATGCATGGCGGGATCAGCAGTGAATGGTTAGAGCGCCAGTTAACTATCGAGGAAGCGAATCGTCTGTTTCGCGCTAACATAGGTCGACCTAAGGCTGAGCTAAAACAAGATGAGTTATTGAGTTTTCTATTTTATGGCAATGGGCCAACCTGGTATCGAGGCTATTTTAAAGATAGTTTTACCGAAGCTGAACTCGATAAAATACTGGCTTATTTTAACGTCAAGCATATAACCGTTGGCCATACTTCTCAAAAGCGGGTACTTGGACTATTTAACAATAAGGTCATCGCCATCGATAGTAGCATTAAGCGGGGTAAGCAAGGTGAGTTGTTACTGATTGAAAATCATGAATTAGTACGAGGCCTTTTCGATGGTTCTCGCCAAGCATTGTAGCCTTTCACTCGCGATCTAGTGCACTAGGGGCATGTTTGCTACCAGTGCATTAAGTTAGAGCGCAGAACGTAGAACTTAGGACCTAGAACCTAGAACCAAGTTTGCTAGTTAATGCTTGGTTAGCTTTAGTTTGAATGTTGGCCAGTTAACTATCGCTAAGCAACAGCCCTGTCATGATCAACTTCACTCCGCTTAATTTAACCCCACATAATTTAACTTCTTTGCCATCCCTCAGCTTTACCGACTACTGCTCCCTGGCTCATAGATAACCTTCCCCGCTAACCGACCGATAAAATACAAACCTAGCAAAAGCCGTAACAAAGGTTACAGCAAGTTAAAATTGCCAATAAATTGTTCGTAAAAGGTAAAGTATTAACTTCTACTTTTCTTTACTTTACATTGCTTTACCCTATGAGGTTGAAATTTTATCTAAAATAATCTCAACTTTGGCTGTGTAAGTAATCATTCATGAAATCCTCATATATTCTTATCCCTATATTATTGGTTGTTGCTGGCGCAATAACCTTCAGTAGTCTGACTGAAGCGAAACGAACAGATCTCAAACAAAGACCTGTTCGCACCGTGCCAGTCGTTACTGGCATTGTTCAGCAACACGATCTTTCTCAGTCGCTGTCCTTAATCGGTAAACTTGATGCCGAGCAATCAGTTTATATCGCCCCGCAAATTGCAGGTAAGATAAAGTCTATTCTAGTCAGCACAGAGCAAAAAATTGATAACGGCCAGATACTGATCCAGCTTGATGACGCAAAAGCACAAGCAGCCCTTGCCGAGGCAGCCGCCTATTTAGCCGATGAAAAACGTAAGTTAAAAGAGTTTCTAAAACTGATAGATAAAAATGCTATCACCCAAACTGAAATTGACGCCCAAAAAGCCAGTGTCGATATGGCGAGCGCTCGTTTAGCCGCCGCACAAGCCGACCTTGATTATCACTATTTAACTGCGCCATTTGCCGGCACTGCAGGCCTGATTGATTTCAGTCAAGGCAAAATGGTCACCGCAGGTACAGAGCTATTAACCCTAGATGACTTATCCAGCATGCGTCTTGATCTGCAGGTACCGGAAAATCACCTGTCACAACTCAGCGTTGGCATGAGAGTCAGCGCCAAAAGCCGTGCATGGCCAAATACAGACTTTATCGGCAAGGTTATCGCCATTGACTCACGAGTCAATCAAGACACCTTAAATCTTAGGGTGAGAGTGCAATTCAATAATCCAAACCTGCAGCTAAAACCGGGCATGATGATGTCAGCAACCCTGCTATTTCCAAGTGTGTCTGAACCCGTCATTCCGGTACAAGCACTTGAATACTCAGGCACTAACCGTTTTGTGTATGTCATTGACGAAAACGGAATTGCCAAACGCACTAAAGTGACCCTTGGCGCTCGCATCGAAAATGAAGTGTTAATTACCGGCGGACTAAGCATTGGTGACAAAGTCGTTGTACAAGGTTTAGTCAATATGCGTGACGGGCTACGCGTAGACGATTTAGCCGACGTTGCACTAGCACACAAAGAAGATGCAAAAGAGACGGCTAAAGAGCAACAAGCACGAGGAAGCATCTAAATGTGGTTGTCTGATGTTTCAGTAAAACGCCCTGTTGTCGCCATCGTCTTAAGCCTATTACTGTGTGTATTTGGCGCGGTATCCTTTAGTAAGCTTGCCGTGCGTGAAATGCCCGATGTAGAAAGCCCAGTGGTCACCGTTATGACCACCTATGAAGGTGCTTCTGCAACCATTATGGAAAGCCAAATTACTACCGCACTTGAAGGCGAGTTAACCGGTATTAGCGGTGTCGACCAAATTGAGTCGGTGACCCGAAACGGCATGTCACGTATTACAGTGACCTTCCTTTTAGGATGGAATTTAACCGAAGGGGTCAGCGACGTTCGTGACGCGGTAGCGCGTGCACAACGCCGACTTCCCGATGAAGCCAACGACCCTATCGTATCAAAGGATAACGGTACCGGAGAGCCTTCTGTTTACGTCAACTTAAGCTCATCTGTCATGGACAGAACGCAGTTGACCGATTACGCTCAGCGTGTTTTAGAAGATAGGTTCAGCCTTATCTCTGGCGTGAGCAGTGTTGATATCTCAGGTGGTTTGTACAAGGTTATGTATGTACAGCTTAAGCCTGAGCTAATGGCTGGCCGCAATGTCACCGCATCAGATATCGTCAGCGTGCTCAATAAAGAAAACGTTGAAACACCCGGCGGTGAAGTGCGAAACGACACCACCGTGATGGCGGTACGCACAGCGCGTATGTATCAAACTCCTGAAGATTTTGACTACCTCGTTATTCGCACTGCAGCCGATGGTACACCTATTTATCTTAAAGATGTCGCCAATGTATTTATTGGTGCGATGAATGAAAACTCAACGTTTAAAAGCGATGGTGTGGTCAATATTAGCTTAGGCGTTGTACCGCAGTCTGACGCCAATCCGCTTGAAGTGGCTCAAGACGTCCACAAAGAAGTGGAGCGTATTCAAAAATTCTTACCCGAAGGCACTAAACTGATTGTCGATTATGACTCCACAGTGTTTATTGACCGTTCAATTGACGAAGTGTTTAGTACTTTAGCTGTAACGGCCTTGCTGGTTGTCTTAGTACTGTACATCTTTATCGGCCAAGCAAGGGCGACGTTAATTCCTGCAGTGACTGTCCCTGTGTCACTAATTTCAGCTTTTATTGCTGCCAATATGTTGGGTTATTCGATTAACCTACTCACCCTCATGGCACTTATCCTCTCTATTGGCCTTGTGGTCGATGATGCCATCGTGGTGGTGGAAAATATCTTCCACCATATTGAAAAGGGCGAGCCTCCTCTCTTAGCTGCCTATAACGGTACTCGAGAAGTCGGCTTTGCGGTTATTGCAACCACCGCCGTACTGGTCATGGTTTTCCTACCTATCTCCTTTATGGAGGGTATGGTCGGCCTGCTATTTACCGAATTTTCGGTAATGCTAGCGGTCTCAGTGCTGTTCTCGTCACTTATTGCGCTAACCTTAACACCGGTATTAGGCAGTAAGTTACTTAAAGCGAACGTTAAACCAAACCGCTTTAACCTCTGGGTTGAGTCAATATTTAGCAAACTAGAACACGCCTACCGCAAGATGGTAAGTAAGGCAGTGTCATTTAGAGTTGCCGCTCCCCTGGTCATTATTGCCTGCATTGTAGGTAGCGGCTGGTTAATGCAGCAAGTGCCCGCTCAGCTAGCCCCCCAAGAAGATAGAGGCGTTATCTTTGCCTTTATTAAAGGCGCTGAAGGCACCAGTTATAACCGTATGGCAGCCAATATGGAGATAGCGGAAGATAAGTTAATGCCGCTATTAGGCCAAGGTGTGGTCAAGTCTTTCAGTGTGCAAGCGCCAGCCTTTGGCGGCCGAGCAGGTGATCAAACAGGCTTTGTCATCATTCAACTTGAGGACTGGAACGAAAGAACCGTTAATGCGCAGCAAGCCCTAGGTGTCATTGCCAACGCGTTAAAAGGCATTCCCGATGTTATGGTGCGCCCGCTATTACCCGGTTTTAGAGGTGGCTCGAGCGAACCGGTTCAGTTTGTACTTGGTGGCAGTGATTACCAAGAGCTCTTTAAATGGGCACAAGCTTTAGAAGAGGAAGCACTTTATAGTCCAATCTTTGAAAGCCCTGAAATCGATTATAAAGAAACCACACCGGAACTTGTGGTCACAGTTGATAAAGAACGCGCTGCAGAGCTTGGGATAAGTGTTGCCCAAGTGTCTGAAACTTTAGAGATCATGCTCGGCGGTCGCAGTGAAACCACCTTTGTTGAGCGCGGTGAAGAATACGATGTTTACCTTCGCGGTAACGAAAACAGCTTTAGTAACGTAGCAGACTTAAGCCAAATCTATATGCGCTCAGCCAAAGGTGAACTAATCACCCTAGACACCATCACCCACATCGAAGAGGTGGCGTCAGCACAAAAGCTAAGTCATAACAATAAACAGAAATCAATCACCTTAAAAGCCAATTTAGGTGAGGGTTATACGTTAGGCCAGGCATTGGACTTTCTTGACCAGAAAGCCATTGAGATGCTGCCAAGCGATATTTCGGTTGCCTATACAGGCGAGTCTAAAGACTTTAAAGAAAACCAAAGCAGTGTGTTTATGGTCTTTGGTTTAGCTCTGCTGGTAGCCTATCTTGTTTTAGCCGCGCAGTTTGAAAGCTTTATTAACCCATTGGTCGTCATGTTTACTGTTCCTATGGGAGTATTTGGCGGTTTCTTAGGTTTGTATTTAACTGGTCAAGGCCTGAATATTTACAGCCAGATAGGCATGATAATGCTGATTGGCATGGTAACTAAAAATGGTATTTTGATTGTTGAATTTGCTAACCAGCTACGTGATAAAGGTCTTGAGATCGAACAAGCGATTATCGATGCCTCGGTAAGACGCTTGCGCCCCATTCTAATGACAGCCTTTACCACCTTAATTGGCGCAATCCCGCTTATCCTGTCTACAGGAGCAGGCTCTGAAAGCCGGATAGCCGTTGGTACAGTGGTGTTCTTTGGCATGGCCTTTGCCACCTTTGTGACCTTGCTAGTGATCCCCGCTATGTATCGCTTGATCTCTGGAGCAACTAAATCACCCGGTTTTGTCGAGTCACAACTTGATAAAGCCATTGCAGAACATCTGCATTCAAACCCCGCAAAACAATAGCGTAAGTTCCCGTTTTTGCGTAAAAAAGGAGCTCATTGAGCTCCTTTTTGTTTATATGGCAATCCACTTACCTTACCGATACTGCTGCGATTTAATCAATTCTTTCTATACTAAAAGGTATCAAGGTTGCTAAATCACACATAAACAGCCGTTATTCACGCTCGAATAATGACTTATAGCGTTAGGTGGAACTTATGCAGGAAGCAGAGTTTAAACAAAAAGATTGGCAGGAAGCCGAACCAAGGATCTACGAGACAGTTTTTATTAATGGGCAATTTATCGCAGAGCGCCGCTTAAGTGGCAACCAAAGTAAATACCCTCACAGTCCTCATTTAGATGTCTACGATCGCCGACAATCAGATAATAATGACTCCCATCTGGTAGATCTCTACATTTAGCGATAATTTTCCCAATACTGGACTTCACTCAATAGCCAAGCTGCGCTATTGTCTTTGCTTGCCAATGAAAAGTAACCTCAGTGCTGCAACAATAATGTTCATCATTAAGCTATAGCACGCTAACCCAATGAGTACTCTGTGAAAAAAATTGCCCTTTTTGTTGATGTACAAAACATCTATTACACGTGCCGCCAAGCATACGGACGGCAATTTAATTACCGCAAACTGTGGCAACATTTAGGCTATGAAGGTGACATAGTTCAAGCGACCGCTTATGCCATTCATCGCGGTGATGATGGCCAGCTCAAGTTTCAAGATGCATTAAAACACATAGGGTTTGAGGTAAAACTTAAGCCTTTTATTCAGCGCAGCGATGGCTCAGCTAAAGGCGATTGGGACGTAGGTATTACCATTGACATCATGGAAGCCGCAAGTGAAGTCGACGCGGTGATTTTGCTATCTGGCGATGGTGACTTTGATCTGTTAATGCAAAAAATAAAACAAAGATATGGTGTTGAAACCCAAGTTTATGGCGTGCCTAGTTTAACGGCCAAATCACTGATTGACTCAACTGAACAGTTCCACGAAATCAATGACAGCTTACTGCTGTAACAGTGACATTTTTGAGTGAGCGACAAGTGTTATGGCGGACTATCTGTCCGCCATAATTTATTTATCCAGTTAACAGCCATTACTTTTCAGGTGCGTTGCTACAAGCCCGTTAACAGCTTATTGTTCAAGTGCAGTCGTATAACAACGCCTGATAACGCTTTGCCTGTGAATGCCAATCAAACCTCTGCGCCTTGGCGCTTTGCTGCATAGCATTCCAACGTAAACTTCCCACCATAGTGGTAGCCTCATCAAAGGCCTGCAATAGCGCCGCGCCCTGAGATGGAATATCGCCCCCCTCAAAGGTAAAACCTGTTTCTAGATGATGTACCGTATCTTTAAGCCCACCGATCCGATTAACTAAACAGAGCTGCCCCGCGCGCATCGCCAACATTTGGCTGATCCCGCAAGGTTCAAACGAGCTGGGCATTAAAAATAGAGAGCCAAGCTTGTAAAGCTTATCGGATAGCTGTTCATCATAACCATCTAAGAAAATAAACTGTTGATGTTTAGCCGCTATGTCTGAAAACTCACGGGCTATCTCTGCATCACCGCTCCCCAGCATGACAAAACGTGCATTAACATCGAAAGCAGCCATGCGTATCAGCAAGGCCTCTAATACCGTGCGGCCTCGTAAAGTGCAGTCGTCATTGTCGAGCTCAAAACGGCTACGCAGCAACATCACCTTCTGATCCGTTAGGCGACCAACTGAGGTCATGATAAACCTAGTATCTTCAGTGTGAGTGGCCTCTTTTGCATTGGCACTGTTTAAATCGATATGATGAGTCACCTCTGCCAGCCATTGCTGCAAACGCCATTGAGCAATAAAGTCTTGCGTTCTTACCTGTGCCTTGCCCACCTGCCATTGAATAATCGTGTTTAACGCCTGCTCGATAAACTGCCTAGTTAAATCGACTCGGCCTTGTTGATTGGCTTTCTTGCTAGGCTTTTTCTTGTTAGGCTTTTTCTTGTTAGCCTCTTGCTTGGTAACTTCAGCATCTACATTGCTGCAATGCTCGTTATCACCGCCTTGTTCGACCTCTTTTTCAACATCTGCCAGTGCTTGTGGGTACATACAGCCATTAAGTATACCCACCAGGTTGTTGCGATTACGCTGATGTTGCAAGTCCAGCTCTAAGCCCTCGCCACCAAAGAAACCCTGCTCGGGTAATGAGGGGCTGAGCACCTCTAAGGCATAACTTGGCGATACCAGGTGAACCTTATCACTGAGCATAATACCTGCCCGCATTGGGTTAATGCAGTTGCTATAGCGTGGATCTTTAATCAAGCTGCATTGCAGTTCAGTAAGCTCGGCACTTAAGTGCGGATACCAGGCTGCAAATGACGACACCTCATCGTTAAAAGGCCTAATCCCCTGCAATGCCAAATTATGAATACTGAACACACAAGGTAAATCTTGCAAAAAACCATAGCGACTATCGAAGGCACGCAGCACCGCAAATAATCCGTTATGCCAATCATGCAGATGAATATGACTCGGTTTATCAGCAAAGTACTGCGCTCCGTCTTCAGTTAGAAAATCGATGCGCAGCGCTTCTGCAACAGCAAGATTAAACAAGGCAAACTTAGTTGCATCTTCTGCAAATGGTCTAGAGGCATCACCTTGAGAATAAGCGCCATGATTGCCATGAAAAAGTGGATGTTCAAATAAGTAGAAATGACTATTAGCAAGCTTAGGGTTTAGCGCGCGGTACACGCCGACCTGTTGCTTTCTCCCTGAAAACTCAACGTCAACATCTGCCAGCCAATGTGCATTGGCCGCCGCTATCAATGAGCCAAAACTTGGCATTGCCACATCAACGGCAATATTGAGCTCCGCTAACGCCACTGGTAAGTCATTGATCACATCGGCCATGCCGCCAACTTTCGCGCCTGGAATCGCTCCGTTTTCAGCGGCCAGCATTAATACCCGAGCCTGGGTGGTTTCAGTAGGCGCACGATTAAGCTCATTGCTTAGCGTATGGTTTTGGCTCAGACCATTACCCACGTTCAGCGCCTGAGTCTGGTTGTCGATATTATTGTGCGGCAGCATAAATCACTCATACCCCACAGGTAAGCCCAACATATCTCGCGTGACTAACACTTTACCTTTTTCCGAAACTCTAAAGCCTTTGGCTTTGTCATGCTCGTGGTTATAGCCAATCACAGTCCCTTCGGGAATAATGCAGCCCCTGTCTATAATCGCATTTTTGATTTTGCAATTTCGTAGCACCACCACATCAGGCAAGATAACCGAGTCTTCGACACTGGAAAATGAACACACTCGCACTTCATTAAATAGCACACTGCGGCGCACCGTTGAGCCAGAGATAATGCAGCCACCAGAAATAATCGAGTCCAATGCCATGCCGCGACGTTCATCATCGTCAAATACAAATTTAGCTGGCGGCAGTTGCTCTTGATACGTCCAAATCGGCCACTTGGCGTCATAAAGGTTAAGTGCTGGTGTCGGTGATAGCAGCTCCATATTGGCTTGCCAAAACGAATCTAATGTCCCCACATCACGCCAGTAAGCTTCCTCGTTCGGAAAGGCACTGCGAAAACGGTGGGCAAACACTTGGTGCTCTTTAATAATGGCTGGAATGATATCCTTGCCAAAATCCCGATCTGAATCTTCGTTTTGAGCATCACGCTTAAGTTGATCAAATAAGAACTCTGTATTAAACACATAGTTGCCCATAGAGGCTAAACACATCTCAGGGTTTTCAGGTAAATGCTTAGGTAGTTCAGGTTTCTCTTCAAAACCTAAAATACGTTTGGTTTCATCCACTTCAACCACCCCAAATGCACCAGCGGCCTCTGCAACCGGAACCTCTAAACAGGAAACTGTCATATCAGCCCCCGATTCAACGTGAGTTGCCAACAACCCCGCATAATCCATGCGATATACGTGATCGCCCGATAATATCATCACGTATTTGGGCAACTCGTGGCGAATAATATCAATGTTCTGAAACACTGCATCAGCCGTACCTTGGTACCAGTTTTCCGAGTAACGTTGTGATGCTGGTAAGATCTCAACCGACTCACCCAGCTCCTTCTTAAAGTGCCCCCAACCGCGCATCACATGACGGATCAGTGAATGAGATTTATATTGAGTCACCACACCAATCTTGCGGATCCCAGAATTAATACAGTTAGATAACGGAAAATCGATAATGCGAAATTTGCCTCCAAAATATAATGAAGGTTTAGCGCGCCAGTCCGTCAGTTCATGTAAGCGAGAACCTCTGCCCCCCGCAAGAATAATGGCATAAGTATCGCGGGTTAAGTTACTAATATAACGTGGGTTGGTAATAGTCATTAGCGTTCACTCCTTGAACAAAAATCGAGATTAAGTCGTGCGTTATTTATCTGAGTCTGTATCTGTTCCATGGTTAAGCCTTCCAGATTTCGTCACGATAATTAGCGATGGTGACATCACTAGAGAAACGACCGCTTGCAGCGGTGTTACGGATACTCATTTGTGTCCATGTGATCGGATTTTTATAGGCTCTGGACACTTTCTCTTGCGCTAAACGGTATGACTCAAAGTCAGCGGCTATCATCCATGGGTCATTTTTATTGGTGATGGCATCAATGATTGGTGAGAAGATCCCTTGTTCAAGCAGGCTAAAATGACCACTTTTAAGTAGCGCCAACACTTCACTTAAAGCCGGAGAAGCATCAATAAAATGCTGCGGACAATAATCTTGGCGCTGACGCATCACCTCTTGAGCATCTAGCCCGAACAGGAAAAAATTGTCTTTGCCCACCTCTTCGAGCATCTCAACATTGGCACCATCTAAGGTGCCGATGGTAATGGCACCATTCATCATAAACTTCATATTGCCAGTGCCCGACGCTTCTTTACCTGCTGTCGAAATTTGCTCTGACAGATCCGTCCCTGGGCAAATTTTTTCCATCGCGCTGACGTTATAATTGGTTAAAAAGGCTACGCGTAAATACTTAGATACTGCGGGATCGCAATTGACCATGTGAGCCACATTACTGGCAAGCTTAATGACCAGTTTGGCCATGGCATAACCCGGCGCGGCTTTACCGCCAATCAGTACGCAGCGGGGGACCAGTTCACTGGTATGGCCTTGCTGAATTTGGTGGTATAGATGGATAACATGCAAGATATTGAGTAACTGGCGTTTGTATTCATGAATACGCTTAACTTGCACATCAAACAGCATCTCAACATCAAAATCGACATCGCACTCGGCTTTAATCAATTGTGCCAGCTTTGCTTTATTATTCTGTTTGACCTGGCGCCACTCTTGCAGGAAAGCGTTGTCATCGGTAAAGGCATTCAAGGCATTGAGATGACTCAAATCTGTCACCCACTCATCCCCCAAACGCCTGGTCAGCAACGCTGCGAGCTCCGAATTACAATGGGCTAGCCAGCGCCTTGGGGTGACACCGTTTGTCTTGTTATTAAACTTTTCAGGCCATAGCTGATAGAAGTCTTTAAACAACCCTGAAACCAAGAGCTTGCTATGCAGCTCTGCCACGCCATTAACCGAAAAGCTTGCCACAATTGCTAGGTAGGCCATGCGCACATGGGGTTCACTGCCCTCTTCGATAATCGACATTGCCGCCAGTTGCTGTGCATCTCCAGGCCAGTGATGCGCCACTTGCTCTAAATAACGGGCGTTGATCTCATAAATAATCTCTAAAATCCTAGGCAACATGTGCGCCAACATCCGTACAGGCCAGCGCTCAAGCGCTTCAGGTAATAGCGTATGGTTGGTATACGCCATGGTTTGTGTTACCACTTGCCACGCGGCATCCCACTCTAAAAAGTGTTCATCAATTAACAGCCGCATTAACTCAGGAATGGCAATGCTCGGGTGCGTATCGTTTAGCTGCATCACATTAAATTTGGCAAATTGGCTAAAATCATTACCGCGGCGCTGAACCCAGGTTCTCAGTAAATCTTGTAAGCTGGCAGAGCTGAGAAAGTATTGCTGCCTTAAGCGCAGCTCTTTACCGTTTTCACTGGCATCGTTTGGATAGAGCACCATAGTGATCTGCTCAGCCATGTTCTTTCGCGCCACCGCCTCGGTGTAATCGCCTTGATTAAACTCTTCTAAGTCAAAATCATCGGTAGCTTCTGATTTCCATAACCTTAAGGTATTGATACGATTATTTTGATAGCCAGGAACGGGCATGTCATAGGCGACTGCTAACACATCTTGCGTATCTAACCAGACCACATTACGACGACCACTTGGGTCAACATAACTACTGGTGTGGCCGAAAAATGGCACTGTGACATTATGCTCAGCAACCCGTACTTCCCATGGGTTACCCTCTCGAAGCCAGCGATCAGGGCGCTCTACTTGAAAACCCTCCACCAGCTTTTGCGCAAACATACCGTATTCGTAACGAATGCCGTAACCTGTGACGCACAGATCTAAACTGGCGCAGCTATCAAGAAAACAAGCCGCCAAGCGGCCCAAGCCACCATTACCTAATCCTGCGTCATGCTCCATCTGCTCAATCTCTTCGAGCTCAACCGCATAGCTTTGTAACACCTCTTTAGTTTGCTGCAACAGATCTAGGTTCATAACGGCGTTCCCCATGGCCCGCCCCATAAGAAACTCTAATGACAGGTACGCCACCTGCTTACGCTCAAACTGACAATCGGCTTGACGAGTGGCGCGCCAGCTTTCAAGCATTTGCTCCTTAACACTTAAAGCCAAGGCATTAAACAACTCTTGCTTGTCATGTAAGTCTCGACCGAGTCCATTATTAACATGACGCTGCATTCTAGCCCCGAGCGAACTGCAAGGGTCAATCGCTTGAATCGCTTCCTGGCCTTGCTCCCGCTCCTTGATTACAGCCGATGTTTTATCTTTGCTTTGTTTTTTAAGCGAGGTCTTAGCGCTTGTTTTTACAGGCGTCGTCATGCAGTCACTCCTTTAGATTGGGCGTAAAACAACATTACACTTCTGTCTTGTAACAATAAGGTTTGTTGGGGCTCAAGCGTAAACTGCGACTTTGCGTCAAGGCAGACTTGGCCGCTAAAATGCTCACTATGAGTATCGATAAGTCGCTGCCATGGGGAGAAATTGGCTAGCGTGGGGGCGGTGAACTGTAATGCTTGCTCGTCGCTATTAAGCATTAACAGTAAGGCTTGTTGCTTACCCGATGTCCCCTCTAATTCACCACTTAAAATAAGACTTAAACTGCGAGTTTGTCCTTCAGCCCAAAGCACCTTACTCATGGGCTCAGCTTGACGGCAAAACCAATGTAACTGTGGTGAATCATCAGAGGAGTCGTTATGGATATACCGCTTGTAACACAGCGCTCTGTAACGTTTTCTTAGCGCGATGAGCGCCTGAGTAAACAGCAAACGTTGTTGCTGCCAATCTGCCAGGTTCCAATTAAGCCAGGTAAGCGGATTATCTTGGCAGTAAGCGTTATTGTTGCCTTGTTGGCTGTGGCCAAATTCATCGCCTGCCAGTAACATGGGCACACCTTGGGACAACATTAAACAGGTCAAAATATTACGCGCCTGTCGATGACGTAATGACTGGATCTCAGCCTGCTCGGTCTGCCCTTCTACGCCGTAATTACTGCTAACGTTTTCTTGGTGTCCATCGCGATTATCTTCGCCATTGGCATGATTATGACGCTCGCTGTAACTCAAAAGATCTTGTAAGGTAAAACCGTCGTGACTGGTTATAAAGTTGATGCTCGCGCAGGGGCCACGCTTTGACGGCTCAAACAGATCACTTGAGCCATGAAATCGGCGCGCAAGCTCTGGCAACATGCCCATATCGCCGCGCCAAAACCGCCTTAAGGTATCGCGATATCGATCATTCCACTCGCTCCACCCTTGTGGATAGCCCCCCAGCTGATAACCGCCCGGACCAATGTCCCATGGCTCAGCGATCAATTTCACTCGATTAAGCACGGGATCTTGCGCGATAGCATCAAAAAAACCAGATCCCGGATCAAATCCATAGGCCTCCCGCCCAAGCGCGCTGGCCAGATCAAACCGAAAACCATCAACCCCCATCACCTCGACCCAATATCGTAACGAGTCGAGAACCAGTTGTAACACCCGCGGGTGAGTGATGTTCAAACTGTTGCCACAGCCTGTGTCATTAATATAAAAGCGTTTATCGTTCGCCAGTAAGCGGTAATAGCTTAGGTTATCTATGCCTTTAAAACTCAGCGTAGGTCCAAGGTGATTTCCTTCACCGGTATGGTTGTAAACCACATCGAGGATCACCTCGATACCGGATTGATGCAGCGCGCTCACCATTTGGCGAAACTCGTCGATATTACCTTGGCTTAAATATGCGTTGTGGGGGGCAAAGAACCCAAGGCTGTTGTATCCCCAGTAATTGGTTAGCTGTTTATCTTGCAGAAACGCTTCGGAGATAAAGCTATGGACGGGCAACAACTCAACTGCCGTCACCCCTAACTGTTTGAGATATTGCAGTACGCTAGGCTGAGCTAAACCGAGAAAAGTGCCTTTAAAACGTGGTTCAATCTGGGGATGCTGCTGAGAAAAGCCTTTTACATGCAGCTCATAGATAATGCTTTGCTCTAGTGCTGTTGGCTCATCTCCACTCATATTGCCGCTATGATTGCCGCTATGACAGCCAACTTCATTATGAGGATATGCAGCTTGAACTATGTGATTGAGTGGGGCTATTGGGGGCAGATTTCGACAATCAACCACCTTACACTTTGGCATATATTGGCTATTATCACGCAGATCTAAGCATAAATCCTGATCGCTACTCTTGTCATAGTTGCCGCTCTTATCATGTGCACTTCCCACATCATCAGCAGTTTGCACCTGATAAGCATAGTGACTTTCGTGCTCAATAAACTCACCCACCCACTGCTTAGCGTAAGGGTCGAGTAACAGTTTATAAGGGTTAAATCTGTGCCCTGAATGAGGTTCATATAAGCCATCAACCCGGTAACCATAAACCTGAGCGGCATCTACGCCTTGCAAATACACGTGCCAAACCTGTTGTGTGTTTTCGGTCAATACGATTTGCTGGGTTTCAAAACGACCGCTGCGGTCAAATAAACACAGCGTGGCTTTGGTTGCATGGGCAGAAAACAGCGCAAAATTAACCCCATTGTCATCTAAGGTCGCCCCAAGAGGGTAAGGTCTTCCCTTCAGTACTTGCACGCTTTAGCCCCGACCTAAGACTAAACAAGCAAGTGGAGCAATCGTGATCTCAGCGCTATAAGCCAGTCCCTGATAGGGCTGTTCTTGCGCTAAAATACCGCCACTATTGCTGACATTGCTGCCACCATAGGCCTGACTATCACTATTGAGTAATTCGATATAATCATGCTTATCGGGTAAACCGATACGAAAGCCTTCATGCACCTGTGGCGTCATATTGATAATAAAGATAATTGGGCTCTCGCCTTTTTTACTATCACCTTGTTTACTATCGACGGCCCTGCTACTGCGCATAAAGCTAAAAATACAGCTTTGGCTGTTATTGCAATCTAACCAACGAAACCCGTCAGGTTCGCCATCTAGCTGCCACAATTGCTCACTCGACTGATAAAGTCTATTGAGATCTTTAAGCCACAATTGCACTCCTTGATGGGGCGCGTATTGCAGTAGATGCCAATCTAAACTCTTGTTATGGCTCCATTCATCACGCTGAGCAAACTCACTGCCCATAAACAGCAACTTTTTCCCCGGATGACCCCACATAAAGCCATAATAGGCTCTTAGGGTGGCAAATTTTTGCCAATCATCATTGGGAATTTTGTGCAGTAAAGAGCCTTTACCGTGTACCACTTCATCATGGCTAAGCGCCAAAATAAACTGCTCGGTATATTGGTACACTAAGCTAAATGTCAATTCTTGGTGATGGTGTACTCGGTAAATCGGGTCGCGCTTAATATAACCTAAGCTGTCATTCATCCAGCCCATGTTCCACTTAAAGCCAAAGCCCAAATTGTGTGAGCCGTGTCGCTCGGCGTCTTGCGCATCAAGCATATGAGTGACCCCCGGCCAAGCGGTAGACTCCTCGGCTATCATGCAGATCCCCGGAAACGCTTGGTACATGCGCTGATTCAGCGCCTGTAAAAAGTCAATGGCCGCTAAGTTTTCTCGACCACCAAACTCATTAGGCTGCCACTCTCCGGGTTCTCGGCTGTAATCGAGATAAAGCATAGATGACACGGCATCTAACCTGAGTCCGTCAAAATGAAACTCTTTGAGCCAATAGCACGCATTACTCAACAGGTAGCTTTGTACCTCACCGCGGCCATAATTATAGATAAGCGTGTCCCAATCAGGATGTTCCCCCTGGCGAGGATCGTTATGTTCATAAAGGCAACTCCCATCAAACTGAGCTAATCCATGGGGATCTTTTGGAAAATGCGCCGCCACCCAATCTAAGATCACTGCGATCCCTGCTTGATGGCAGGCATCAATAAAAGCTTTAAGGGCTTGGGGATCACCAAAACGACAAGTAGGCGCAAACAAGCCAACAGGCTGATACCCCCATGAGCCATCAAACGGATACTCGCTGATTGGCATTAACTGTAAATGGGTAAAACCCATATCAACGACATAGGGAATAAGCTGTTCAATCAAGTCTTGATAGTCAAAATACTCTTCACCCTGCTCACCTTTACGCCGCCATGATGCTAAGTGAACTTCATAAATTGACATCGGCGCTTGATGCCATTTGACCTTAGCGCGAGCCTGAAGCCATTGGCTATCTTGCCATTGATATAAAGTTTGCTGCGGTACCAATGAAGCATTACTTGGCGCAGCTTGCATCGCCTTGGCATAAGGATCGGACTTTTCTAACCGTTCGCCATGGCAGCTAACAATTTCAAATTTGTAATGTTGACCCCCTTTGGCGCTGGGAAGAAAAATCTCCCATAAACCATTGGCCAAATGCTGACGCATAACATGAACGGCGCCGTCCCAATGATTAAAATCCCCTAGAAGCGAGACTCGCTTTGCATTGGGAGCCCATACACAAAAATGCACCCCCTCGATACCTTGGACACTGCGCCAGTTAGCGCCCAGAAACTGGTAAGCGTGCTCTTGTCGACCTTCACCAAACAGATATACGTCATCATCAGCTAACAAACTCGGGAATTGGTAAGGGTCAATAATATCTTCTTGGTTCAAAGGGTATTGCACGCGCAATAGATACAAAAAAGGTTTAACTCTACGCCCCATAATGCCGCTAAATATCCCCTCTTCATTATGTCTTTCTAGGCTGGCAACTTTACGACCTGTTTTATAGCAAATGACCTCAACACTTAGCGCACCACGCAAGAAGCAACGTACACTCAAAGCCTTACCTTGATTAATACTGTGCATGCCTAGCAAACCAAATACGTCTACATATTCGCTATTAAGTAGCGCAATATCGCCACCGCTTTGCAATTCACCAGCATGTTGAGTCATAGCAATAGAGTTCATAGAAGGTTGTCCGTATTGGTGTGGTTTGAATATTCAGAAATTGACGAGCTTGCACTCTCAAACGTCTTGTCCCTGCACAGCTCTAAGCCAGTGTCACTGCTGCTATGTTGAACTGCGTCCTTAGTATTAGCGGCAAAACCCGCCATGCGACCTGCCGACACTTGCAGCATCAAATGCTGCACGCGGTCATCTTTTGCTATCTCAGCTAATGTTTTAGGTAAGCGTCGCTGCCAGTTAGGGTATTGCTGCCACGTGCCCGGCACATTAACGCTTAAACGCTCTAATGTAAGATCGCACAGCTGTACACTAAATAATTCAGCATTACCGGCTGCACTCACCTTTATCCAAGCCTGTAACAATTGCGGATAATCAATCTCATGTAATTTGCACTGACTAGACATCGCACCTTGGTTGATCAACAGATTGAGCAGTTGTATCTTATTCTTGGCGCGCTCATCTTGTGCAAACTTAAGCGCTTCATCACTATCAATAAGCTCAAGCGAGCGACGTAAGTACAAGTCGCTACCTTGCCACCAGGCTTTTAATGTTGGGACGTCATGATTGGCTAACATCATTAAACAACGACGTTTATAATCCGCCGGGGGAGTAAACTGATCATCTTGCTTATTGAAATAAAACAATTGGTTTGACATCACCCCAGCAGCTTGCAAGCGACACACTATTTCTGGCGGAATCAAGCCTAAATCTTCACCAATAATCTGGCAGCGAGCACGCTGACTTTCGATGCATAAGATCGCAATCAAGCAATCCTGCGGATAATAAACATAAGCCCCGCCACCAAGCTCGCTATCCTTTGGCCACCACCATAAACGCAGTAGTGACATAACATGATCGATACGAAGGGCCCCGCAAGACTGCATATTCAAGCGTAATAAATCGATAAAATGCTGATAACCAGTGGATTTAAGCGCGATTGGATCAAAAGGAGTCAGTCCCCAGTTTTGCCCCTGAGGTGCAAACTCATCGGGCGGCGCGCCAATACTGGCATGGGTACAAAATAACTCAGGCTGAGACGCGACTTCACAGCTATCGGCCGATACCCCAACGGCAAGATCGCGGACTAGCCCGATAGACATCTGCAACTGTTTAGCGTGCAATTGACACTGGGCTAACTGCTGCTCCGCGATAAACTGCAAGTAAGCAAAAAACTGCGGTTCGTCACGGTTACACTTTTGGGCTGCAGACTGATGCTGGCAAAACTGGTTAAGCGCCGCGCCTTGCTCGCAGACAAATTGTTTAAATAGCCGCGCTCTAGGTGTATTAACTTCTAGGTGTTGCTGACAAAATGCCTGATATAACTGTTGATAAACGATGTATTTATAGTGGCTAATATCTCGATAATTTAACCAGTTTGATTGGTTTAACACCATTTTTAACGCATCAAGACTAGCAACTCCTTTGAAGCTGTCATCACTTACCGATGGCTTATGTGCTTTACTCGGTGCGTAACCACGATTTAATGCCGTTAATAGCGCTTCAAGCTTCAGCAGTTCAAATTCTGCCACTTGCTCAATATTAATATAAAGTGGATTAAGTCGACGTCGATCATCTGGGCTGTAAGGACTCACTGCATCTGGATTGGCAATATCGAGTGCGTGTAGTGGGTTAAGTAAAATAAATGCCCCGCCATGCTTAGCAAGCATATCGATAAGCTGCATTAAGTCGCCAAAATCACCTATCCCCCACTGGTTTTCGCTGCGTAGACTATAAAGCTGAATACTCAGTCCCCAGGCTTTCGTGGGCTTATTGGCATTAGTGGCATTAGTAGATTTAGTAAATTTACTGGCCCGCGCTACCGCTTCTGCTCCCTGAAAAGTCTCAACAGGTGCCACCAGCCAAGTCCCCGTAGCATGCTGCTTGCTCGATTCAGTTAAGGCTTGAGTCAATGACGCTTCAGGTATAGCCCCTAAGGTATCAAGCTCGACACTGACTTTATGATACCCAAGGCCGATGTGAGGTAACTCAATACCCATTAAAGCCGCTGATATTGTTAATCGATAATGCAGATACACATCTGCAGCGATGTGATAATTACCAATAACCTCACAGTGCTCGTTACTGTGCGGCGTACAACTAAATTGATAACACTCACCGCATTCAAGCTGCAGCTTAATATTAAGCACCTGCCGATAAGTTTGTGGCAGATAAACCTCTAGGGTTAGCTGGTTAATATCGCAATGCTGAAATACCGGTAATAGTTGTGTCCAAGGTTTAGCATCAAGTAGATAGTTTCTTTGCTCTATCCATGGGGAAGACTGAAGTTGATGACGGCGTACCATTGCGGGTTCACATTTATGCTGCTCATGGGGTGCTAGCATGCAGGCTAATATATTAAGCCTATCCTCCTCTGAGATCCGGATGTGCGCGCCATGGCAGTCGATAAACTCCGCCGCTACGCCTTGCAAATACAGTAACTTTTCTAGCCCCATACCTGTCATCCTTGCACTTCGCCATTCAAAAACTTAATAGAGCAGTTACCATGCCAAAGACAAATAACAGCTTGAAGACAGTTTTATTGCAACAGGGTGACATTATTCATGCTAATAAAATCAGCACGTTAAATGGGAAGTACAAACAGATGTAATCGAAACATCTAAAAAAGGCATTAAACAGTCAGGCAGACATCTGCACAAAATTAGCGCAGCCGCTGACCGATATTGAACGATATTAGCCATAAAATAAGAGATTAAGAGCGAACAGTAATATCAAAATTCAGTAGAGCGAATACCTGAAAAATTGTGCTTAACTGAATACTTGTCTCCATGTCATAAAATTACAAAATTAGTAAGACAGATCCAACTTTCGGGCTATTTTTTAGCTAAATAAAGCCTTATTTGAAGTTGGTCACACCTTTATCAAACTAGTGTTGGTACTTTAATTACCAGAAAAGATAACAACTTTTAACATTAAAAGCGTAATAGGTGATTCTTATGGCTGCTAAATTTTTTATCCCATCTGTCAATATCTTAGGGCAAGATGCTGTTACTGAAGCGATTGGTGACATCAAGTCACTAGGCTTTAAAAATGCATTAATTGTTACAGATAAACCTCTCGTTGATATTGGTCTGGTAGCCCAGGTCACAGACAAGTTGGCAAGCAACAATATTAACTCTGTCATCTTCGATGGTGTACAACCTAACCCAACAGTGGGTAACGTCGAAGCAGGTCTTGAAATATTAACCGCTAACAACTGTGATTTCGTGATATCTCTTGGTGGTGGCTCGCCACATGACTGCGCAAAAGGCATCGCATTAGTTGCAACCAATGGTGGCAGCATTAAAGATTATGAAGGTTTAGATGTATCAACTAAGCCACAACTTCCCCTCGTTGCCATCAACACCACCGCAGGCACTGCGAGTGAAATGACCCGTTTCTGCATCATTACCGATGAAGAGCGTCATATTAAGATGGCCATCGTAGATAAGAACACGACCCCCATTCTTTCCGTAAACGATCCTGAGTTAATGCTACTAAAGCCTGCAGGCCTAACCGCTGCGACAGGTATGGATGCATTAACCCACGCCATCGAGGCTTACGTATCGATTGCCGCGAACCCAATAACGGATGCGTGCGCGATTAAAGCGATTGAGCTCATTCAAGCAAACTTGGTCGAGGCCGTTGAAAATGGCCAAAGCATTGAAGCGCGCGATCAAATGGCATACGCACAGTTCTTAGCCGGTATGGCATTTAACAATGCGAGCCTTGGTTATGTGCATGCAATGGCGCACCAACTCGGCGGTTTCTATGACCTACCACATGGCGTATGTAACGCATTACTACTGCCTCATGTGCAAGCCTACAACGCACAAGTGGTGCCCGCTCGTCTAAAAGATGTGGCCAAAGCCATGGGTGTTGATGTCACAGCAATGAGTGATGAGCAAGGTGCACAAGCTGCAATTGAAGCCATTAAAACGCTATCTGTTGCAGTCAATATCCCAGAAAACCTCACCAAACTTGGGGTCAAGGCTGAAGATATTGCAACACTTGCTGACAATGCACTTAAAGATGCATGTGGTTTTACCAACCCTAAGCAAGCGACTCACGCAGAGATCTGCCAAATTTTTACTAATGCGCTTTAGTTAAAGAAGTAAGAAGTAAGAAGTAAGAAGCAATAGTTAATGCGCTTTAGTTAAGAACAATAGTTAATACGCATTAACTCGCTCTAAAAAGTCAAAGTCTAGTTTTACCCAGAGCAAACACTTAACGGTTAAGTAAGAGGTGAAAGGTCGCAAGCAAATTTAGCTCCCATAATTTGACTTGCGCCTTTTATGCTCTTCTCATTCGATAATGAGTCGTTAACCATATTGCCGACAATCTGCTCTAGATTTAATTTTTTTAGAAAAAAAACTGCTAATTTTTAACAATGTGTAGCAAAAGAGTACTACTTTAAGATTATTTTAATGTTGGAGGTAGGATACAAAGCGATACATGTTTGATATAATTATCTGGTTCGCTTTTTCCCTGCAAAAGTTAAAGCAAGCTTAGAAACCCACTCCTCGGAGTGGGTTTTTTCCTTTCTGCAGCAATTTAACCGCACCACTTCGCGCCATTTCATAAAGTACATTCTAAATCATAACAATATTGATTGTGGTTATGCATGCTAGCGCCAACGACCAAGGCAGACCTTACTTTCATAACCGATACTCGCTTAAGTCCCACAATCACTCTGCATAAAAAAGCCTGCTTTGCAGCAGGCAATTTAGTTAAAGCGATAACCGTAGGCTAATGTCTTATGGCTTTACTTGATGCTCTTGAACTTGAGACTCCTCAGGTTCTTTAGGTAAGCCTTTAGCCCTTTCACGCATCTTTTGCATGATAACGTAAAATACCGGCACTAATAACGTACCCACAATAGTGGCCGCTAACATACCGCCAAACACAGAGTAACCCAACGCGCGGCGGCTTCCTGAGCCTGCGCCCGTCGCTATCACTAATGGCAATACCCCTAAAAGGAATGAGAACGCCGTCATCAATACTGCACGAAAGCGTAATCGCGCCGCCGTCTGTGCAGCTTCAATGATACTCTTACCCTCTTCGTGCAACTGTTTAGCAAACTCCACAATCAAAATCGCATTCTTACAGGCAAGACCAATCAAGAGCACCAAACCAATCTGAGCATAGAGGTTTAAGTCTGACCCCACTAACAAGATGTTAAGGAATGCTCCTAATACCGCTATTGGTACCGCTAGAATAACGGCAAATGGAATTGTCCAACTCTCGTACTGAGCCACTAGGAATAGGTAAGTAAAGACTAACGCCAACGAGAAAATCAGCGGTGCTAGGTTACCCGCTTTAATCTCTTGATAAGTTTGTCCTGTCCACTCAAAGGTGTAACCAGCCGGAAGCGACTCGTTGGCCGCGCGCTCCATTGCAGTAATCGCATCACCCGAACTAAAGCCGGGAGCCGGAAAACCATTAATCGTGGTCGAACTAAACATGTTGTAGTTATTCATCACGTCAGGCCCCAAAATTGGTGTCACTGTCACCAACGTACTTAAGGGGACCATCTCGCCAGTCTTAGAGCGCACATAGAAACGTGAAATATCTCTATCGGAGTTACGGTACTCTGATTCTGCCTGCAAAATAACTCTAAACACCTTACCGAAACGGTTAAAGTCATTGACGTACATAGAGCCAAGCATGGTTTGCATCGTCGAGAAGATCTCATTTAACGAGATCCCCAGTGCTTTAGCTTTATCTCTATCAACATCAACAAACATTTGTGGCACATCGGCGCGGAAATTACTAAAGGCCATGGCGATTTCAGGTTGCTCATTGGCTTTCATAATTAAAGCACGCATCACAGAGGCCAACTCTTGGGGACTGCGCCCTTGAGTGTCTTGCAATACAAACTCAAAGCCACCCACGCTACCTACGCCAGGAATTGGCGGCAGTGAGAATGCCATCGCCTTCACTGCAGGGTTAGCGGCATATTTAGCTTGTAGCTTAGCTACAATCGCTGACTCAACCATGTCGGGGGATTCACGTTCACTCCAAGTTGATAGAGTGACAATCATCAAACCACCATTTGATGACACTGAACCGGTTAAAATACTAAAGCCACTGGCATGGATCACATTCTCCACCCCCGGTTCGGCAAGCGTTAACTCAACCAGATCTCGCATCACATCTTCGGTACGGTTAAGTGAGGCGCCATCGGGTAGCTGAATATCCACCATGAAGGCTTTCTTATCTTCCATCGGTACAAAACCCGACGGTAACATTTTGGCGACCCCGCCGGTCACAAGGATTAGACCAACATACACCACGCCAACGATGACGAGCTTACGTGTCAGCAACGACACTAACTTCATGTACTTGCCCGTAAATTGTTCAAAGTACTTATTAAAGGCAGCATGGAAGCCTTTCGTATGTGTCTTAGGCGGGCGTAGTAATGATGCACAAAGAGCTGGGCTTAAGGTAAGTGCATTAATTGATGAGATAAGTACAGAGATACAGATAGTCACGGAGAACTGGGCATACATCTGTCCAGTGATCCCCGGCATCACAGCCGTTGGTGCAAATACCGCAAGCAATACCAGGGTCGTTGCAATAATCGGCCCTGTGACCTCTTTCATCGCTTTAGATGTCGCCTCTTTAGGTGATAAGCCTTCATCTTGCATCAAACGAGTGACGTTCTCCACCACCACAATCGCATCATCGACGACGATACCAATCGCGAGAATAAGCGCGAATAAAGAAACAGTATTGATACTCATATCAAAAGCAAGTAAGAAGGCAAATGTACCGATAAGCGAAACTGGAATGGCAATAGCAGGCACTAAGGTTGAGCGTGCATCCTGTAAAAAGATAAATACGACAAAAACCACCAGCGCAATAGAGATAAACAGGGTTTGCACCACCTCTTTAATTGAGGTTTCAACAAACTCAGTGGTGTCATACAGCACTTCATACTGCAGATCATCAGGAAAACGCTCAGACAGGTTTTCCATTTCGGCCTTAATCGCTTTACCGACTTCTAAGGCGTTTGCATCTGGTGATTGATAGATGGCGATAATTGCCGATGGCTTGTTATTTAGCTTACCTTGAGCATCATAGGTTTGAGAGCCAAGCTCCACTCTAGCAACATCGCCAACCACCACCTTAGAGCCATCGTTATTCGCTCTAATCATCACGTCGTAAAACTCTTTAGGGTCCTTTAAACGCCCCTTGGTCTGCAATGTATACTGAAATTGCTGTTCAGGATCCACTGGCGCGGCGCCAATTCGTCCTGCTGCCACTTGAATATTTTGCTCTTGTAGCGCTGCAATAACATCGCTCGCAGTAACCGCTAGGCTTGCCATTTTGTCAGGGTCGAGCCAAATACGCATGGCATAATCCAGTGCACCAATCACTTGCACTTTAGACACACCATATTGACGCGCAAGTGCGTCTTTAACGTTTAAACCGGCATAATTAGTAATAAACAGTGAATCAAAGGTTTCATTAGGGGAAACGAGGTTGACCACCATCAGCATGTTAGGGCTTTGTTTTTCGACCTTAACCCCCTGACGCTTTACCTCTTCAGGTAGACGCGGCATGGCCTGCTGCACTCGGTTTTGTACTTTCACCTGAGCCATATCGGCATCGGTGCCTACCTCAAAAGTAACATTTAACGAGTAACTACCATCGTTAGCACTTTTCGACTCCATATATATCATGCCTTCAACACCGTTCACTTCGGCTTCTAAAGGCTGGGCTATGGTGTCTTTGACAATATCAGCGCTGGCACCAGAGTAACTGGTTGATACACTTACTTGTGGCGGTGCTATTTCTGGAAATTCTGACACAGATAACACTGGAATGGCGATCAGACCAACCAAGGTCAAAACCGTTGAGATCACAAAGGCAAATTTCGGCCTGTTAATAAAAAATTCACTAATCATGAGTTCCCTCCCGCAAAAAGCGGCAAACTTAGGGCACCTGCTTTAATAAAAAATTCACTAATCATGAAATCCCTCCCGCCAAAAGCGGCAAACTTAGGGCACCTGCTTTAATAAAAAATTCACTAATCATGAAATCCCTCCCGCAAAAAGCGGCAAACTTAGGGCACCTGCTTTAATAAAAAATTCACTAATCATGACATTCCCCAATCAAATCTAGGCGTTGCTCGTCGAAGACCCCAAAAGGGATCACGGAGCAGATGTGAATAAATACATTCATCTTGACTGCTCCGGCTATTATTTTTCATCTTCTTTGAAAGGAACAACTTCTTGCTCTACTGGATTAACCTTGATGCCTGGACGAATTTTTTGCAGCCCTTCTACCACAATGCGTTCACCATCGACTAAACCACCCAATACACGCCATTCAACGCCGAAACGGTCACCCAGCTCAACAATACGTTTTTGAACTTCATCTTGCTCATTGAGCACCATAACAAAACGACCTTGTTGATCTTCCTGCACTGCAGCTTGAGGGATAAGTAGTGCACTTTCGGTGATGGGTGATTCAATCACTAAGGTGACAAACAAACCTGGAAGCATCAGCTTGTCATCATTTTTAAACGTGGCTCGAACAGGTAAAGTCCCGGTAGCCGCGTCAACGCGATTGCCAACAAAGTCGATATAGCCGACTTCATTGAACATGGTGCCGTTGGGTAATCTAAGGCGCATAACAATATCAGTAATTTTTACGTCTCTATCGACAGCCTTAGAGAAGTTTTGTTGAGCAGTGATCAGCTTCTTTTCTGCGACTTGAAAATTAACCCACATAGGTTGAAGCTGCACTAAACTCGCCATTTCAGATTGCGGGGTAATGATGTCGCCGGTACTGACTTTTGAGTGACTGATCCGCCCAGATATTGGTGCATATACCTTGGTATAGCTTAATTGTAGCTCTGCGGACTGCACGGCAGCCTCGGCTTGAACCACTCCAGCTGCGGTGGTCAATTTTCGACTGGTGAGTTCATCCATATCCTGCGCACTGATCATGCCATCAGGCAATAACCGACGGCCACGTTCCCAATTCATAACAGCCACATCCCTTGATGCAACCGCTTGCTTTAATACTGCTTTTTGCTGCGCTAATTCTGCTTCATAGGTCGATGGATCGATTTCAAATAATAGATCCCCCGCAGTAACATCATCACCCTCAATAAAGCTACGCTTGAGTAACTGACCTTGGATCTGTGACTTAATAATCACATCTTCTGATGCCCTAGTTCGGCCAACAATTTCTGATTTAGGTGTTATCAACTGTGTATGAGCGGTGTTGACAATAACACTAGGCAACATGGCTTGTTGCGGCGCGGGCGCGTCACCACAGGCTGTGAGTGCCGTGGCGCTAAAAATTAACATCCACAACTTAAGGTTTGAAACTGTTGAACCGGCCATTTAAGCCTCCAGGTAGATAGGGTCTGCGCTATATTTTTATCCTGAAATTATAGGCTTAACCCACCAACAAAAGATACCTTTTCGCAACAGAACATCAAACAAGGCAACATAACTAATACGTGAAGCCTGATTAAGGCCAATTCACTCCGCTGCTTAACAATCAACAATACAAACACTTCAACTGATGCTTTATTAGCCAAAGCGACTACTTAGTTTACCTGTATCGATAAAAGTGAGATCTGGAACAAGGTTATTAAGCCAAATGTCATGGTAAACAATAGGTACAGCAACTAGAGTGTTAACTAGGCGTTATATTAAAGCGCTATAGAATTAGTAGATATTGAGTTAACCCATCTTTGCTCTAACTACACAGAAAGTACGCTCAAGCCACCTAGGTGGTTGACCAAGATTAAAAACGATGCCTAAGATGGCATTAGTCACAGCGAACAGGTAGGTAATTTATGACAGCAATCTCTCATGTATACAACTACACAGTCCGATGTCCTCACGTTAAGGATCCCGCACACCCAACTAGCTGGCGAAACCATGTTGAGCTCAACCGCTCTTGCGAAATCGCACTAGATAGAATTACTAAATGGCACGGCCATTCTGGCAACCGACTATTTGAACATGAAGGGTTTGTCGTCAGAGAGTGTGAGCAAGAGCAAGCCTACTTCGCCATGCAAAATGACCGTCTCAACGATGACAAGCATGCATTAGTGACTTTCAAAGTGTTTATGGATAACAAGACTAAAGACACATCGGTACAAGAAATCATGGAGCATGTTATCGAAGATTATAAGTCTCGCTTAAGCAAGCTTTAATCATTGCCGGCATGCTTTAGTGATTAGACTCTAGAGCATGCCGCTTTATATTTTACTTCCATAAAAGAGCAAGTTCACACTTCTGACTTTCCTCCCCTTGTTCAGCTCACAAATCACGAGTTAGCTTTAGCCAAAGAAAGCCATAAAAACGCTCAAACAAAAAAATTAAAAGTAATAAAATACAACGAGATAAAAAAGAACACCTTCTCTTTCCCTAGGTTTTAACTCTCTAGACCTCTAATTGCCGTTTTTTATATCTACTGCTACACTTTTCTGGTTTTCTCATCAAAACTATTCTGTATGTAAAACAATTAGCAATTAACCTTAAGCTACTAATATAAAACTGTTTATACCTTAAAACCAATGCCAATTGTATTACTCACTACACCCTAGATTTATTTTCAGTTTTATCTGATTAAGGATTATAAAAATCATGCATGAAATGCCAAATATTGTCATCGTAGGTGGCGGCGCTGGTGGTATGGAGATCGCCACCAAACTCGGTCATCAGCTGGGACGTAAAGGCAAAGCCAGAGTCACATTAGTTGATTGCGCTGAAAGCCATATTTGGAAACCCCTTCTGCATGAAGTTGCAACGGGTGCGCTCGACATTGGTATCGATGCCATCAGCTACCGAGGCCATGCAGCGAGCCATGGTTATCACTTTCAGCAAGGTGCGATGATAGATCTAGATAGAGAAACCAAACAGATCACGCTGGCGGCCATTAATGACGATAAAGGCCACGAATTACTGCCTGCTCGTCTTATTGACTACGATTACTTGGTAATTGCTATTGGCAGTATCGCAAACGACTTTAATATTACTGGTGTGCGCGACCACTGCGTATTTTTAGATAGCACAGAACAAGCCATGGAAATTCGTACCATGCTGTTAAATAAGTTCATGCGCTATGCAAGCCATCATCAGTTAGATGACAAAATTAAAATTGCTGTCGTAGGTGCTGGAGCAACCGGTGTAGAAATGTCTGCAGAGATGCACCATGCGGTCGATCAGTTACGTGGTTTCGGCTATAAAATCGATAGTAGCCTGTTAGAAATTACCCTGATTGAAGCCGATGAGCGCATTTTACCTAAGGTTGAAAAGGAAGAAATCTCAGCTTCAGTCGCAAAAGAACTGACAGCTATTGGTGTCAAAGTGATGACCAATACTCGTATCAATCAAGTCACAGAAGATGGCCTGCACACATCTGAAGGCGAATTTATCGCTTCAGATATGGTGATCTGGTCTACAGGTGTTAAAGCGCCAGACTTCTTAAAAGATATCGGCGGCCTTGAAAGCAATCATATTAATCAAGTAATGGTTAACCAAAATATGCAAACGACTCGCGACCCCGCTATTTTCGCGATAGGTGACTGCGCAGCTTGCCCACAGGAAGATGGCAGCTGGGTTCCACCACGTGGTCAATCTGCACGCCAAATGGCACTAATGACTGCAGACAATATTAAGTTATTATTAGCAGGTAAACCTGCCTCAAATAACTATGTCTATAAAGACTTAGGTGCTTTGGTTAACCTGTCTAAGTTCCACACGGTAGGTAACTTGATGTCATTTATCGGTGGCGGCGTAATGGTAGAAGGTAAGATTGCTCGCTTCGTTTATACCTCTCTTTATAGAAGACACCTTATTGAACTTCATGGACCAATAAAAGGCACGCTATTGATGTTAGCCAAAGGCATTAGCCGTATAGTGCACCCACATTTGAAGCTGCACTAATTAGCTTTGTGAATGTTGCTGGTATTTTGGTATAGCACCAGCAACATTTTTTACCAATTTGAGTTGGCTTGTTCAGTTCTGCGACACTTCAAAATCAAACTTCGTTTGATAACAAAGTCCATCAAGCTCTATATCTTCAGGCTAAGAGTGGCCTCCAACTAAAGTGGTTCCCATGGCCTGCGGCCGGCGTATGTGCAGGCGTATGTGCAGGCGATTTATAGCAATGAATTCTCAAGTTAGAAACAGCGGCTTAGTAACACCAAACAAAAAATATAATCAGCCTTTATTAGAAGGCTACCCTGATAACGTGATGATCTGCCCTAGCGCAGCTTAGATAATACTGGCAATATGCCAGCAATATTATAAGAAAGAGACAACTCCCCTATGAAAAAGTTAACTTTAGTAGCAGCGCTATTTTGCACTCTCGTTTTCACCGGCTGCGCAGAATTGAAAGACGCTGGACGTCAAATTGGCACTACCACTAAAGAAGTGACAACTGATATTGGCCATGCCACTCGAGATACCACCCGCGCCATAGGCCACGCCTCAAGAGATGCGGTTAACTCGGTAAAAGAAGATCTTAGCGAAGACTGATATTGAGTATTAAGATGTTTCTATCGTGCTAAAGGCGCAATATTTACTATTGCGCCTTTTGTTTTTTCTCCAAATTATTCGCCTTTACGATTAAGCCTCGACGTTAAGCAGCATTGGCTCGCATACCGTGTGCTGTGGGTTGCCCTTTTTCATTCACATGCACAAATACAATTTTATCGACTCTCACGATTGGCAAATGAGTGAGCTTATTACGCACCTCACAAGAGATGGTGATTGAGGTAGCCCCTGCACTTATCAGCTCTAAACCAAATTCAATGACATCTCCCTGCCTCGCAGGTGATAAAAAATTGATTTCCGAGATAATTTTAGTCACGTGACGTTGGCTTTTCATCTGACAGCCAGCAAATATGGCAGCCTCTTCATCAATCCAACTTAATAGCTGCCCACCAAAAAGAAAGTTAGCTGGGTTTAAGTGCTCAGGTTTAATAAAACGACGACTGTAATATTTCATTTTGCTGCCCTATAAGTTAAATATCTATTTAGTAGTAGCAAAAATAACGCCGACAATGGTAAACAATGAAATTCAAGCACTTACCGTTCACAAAGGTTTATTCAATTAGTGTGATTGCACTAATGTGGCGCCGCTTGCCCCTAAAAAGTGCTCCGACAATTTAACTCGTTATGCCCCGCTTTACAGCTGAACACTTGCTTAAGCAACAAAACCGACATAAATCCGACTCAATACCGTCATGCTTTTGCATGACAATCACCTCGCACAAGGAAACCTTATATAAACCTTATTAACTGACGGTGATAATAGTGAATAATATTAACAAAATAGCTGTGATTATCTCTTGTAGTCTAGCAACTGCAGCGGCAACGGCCTCTGTATTGCCTAGCAATCAAACAGACAGCCAATGGTATAAAGATAGTGCCAAACTTGTCAGCGATAAAACCCAGCAAACAACGACACCGAAAGCCAAGAATGTCATTCTTTTTGTTGGTGATGGCATGGGGGTATCAACCTTAACAGCGGCTCGTATTTTTGAAGGCCAGCGACAAACGGGTAACCAAGGTGGAGAAGAAAACTTCTTAAGTTTCGAGAAGTTTCCAAAAACCGCACTGGTTAAAACCTACAATACTAACCAACAAACCCCCGACTCAGCAGGCACCATGACTGCTATTGCGACAGGCGTAAAATCCAAAGCCGGCGTGTTATCAGTTTCTGATACTAGCCTTCGGGCAAACTGCTTATCGTCTAGAGGGAATGAGTTAGTTACTTTGGTTGATTTAGCCAATGCCAAAGGCCTTTCTACTGGCGTTGTCACTACTGCACGAATTACTCACGCAACCCCCGCAGCAACCTATGCCACTTCTCCAGAGCGAAACTGGGAGGCTGATTCAAATCTACCCGATGAAGCGATAACCAACGAATGTAAAGATATCGCCTACCAGCTAGTCATGCGTGAGGAAGCGGATGCGTTAACCGTTGCACTAGGCGGTGGACGTAGAAACTTTATTCCCAGCGATATGATTGACGGTGAAGATAAATCTGGCCGCAGAAATGATGGCGTAAATTTAACCAAGGTCTGGACTGACAACCTAAGTAATGCCGCTTACGTTTGGGATAAAGCAGGTTTCGATGCTGTTGATGTCGCGTCAACAGAGCACCTACTTGGCTTATTCAACTCATCACATATGCAGTATGAAGCTGACCGCGCTAATGATACCGCTGGTGAGCCTTCACTAACTGAGATGACAACTAAGTCTATTGAATTGTTGAACAAGAATGAAGACGGTTATTTACTGATAGTTGAATCAGGCAGAATCGATCATGCTCACCATGCTGGTAACGCCTACCGAGCCATGATGGATACGGTTGAGTTATCTAATGCAGTGCAAGCTGCGGTTGAAAATACCAACCCTGAAGAAACCCTCATCATGGTCACAGCTGACCACAGCCACGTGTTTACCATTGCAGGCTATCCTAAGCGCGGTAACCCGATTTTAGGTCTGGTCCACAACATTGATGGCAGCGTTGCCGTTGCTCAAGATGGCAAGCCCTATACCACCGTGGGTTACACCAATGGCCCCGGCGCAGTTGTCGGTCAGCGTGATGACTTAAGCTCGGTTGATACTCAAGATAAAGAGTTTATGCAGCAGGCACTTGTGCCTATGAGTAGTGAAACCCATGCCGGCGAAGATATTACTCTGCACGCAACTGGGCCGGGTTCAGATCTTGTTCAAGGCGTTATTGAGCAAAACGTAATTTTTCACATCATCAATCAAGCCCAAGAGCTTGGCGGAACCAAATACTAAACGCTATGAGCTATGAGCACTAATGCTTTTAGTATGAAGACTAAAAGCTGCACGGTTTAGAGTACTCGGATCAATCCGATGACGACTAACCATAAGCGGTGTTCACACATGACTCTCACTGACTAAAACAGTCAGCACTAGTACCGATTTATGGAGTTTAAAATGAATAAGAAATTACTGGTAATATCAATAACTGCCATGCTGGGACTTGCCGCGTGTGGCGATGACGGTGATAAAGGCGAAGATGGCAATAATGGTCAAGATTGGACAAGCGTCAACCAATGGTATGTTGATGGCCAATCGCGCGTCACTAAAGCCCAAGGGCTGAGCATCAATAATCAATCAGGCGCAGCTAAGAACATCATCCTATTCGTAGGTGACGGCATGGGCGTTTCAACCGTCACTGCTGCACGCATTTTAGAAGGCCAACTAAAAGGCCAGACCGGTGAAGAGCACTCATTGTCTTTCGAAACCTTACCTTATCTAGGTCTTGCCAAAACCTATAACGTTGACGGTCAAACACCAGATTCGGCCGGCACTATGACGGCAATGGTCACTGGTGTTAAAACGGATGTAGGGGTGATTTCACAAGCCGAAGGTGTTACCCGCGCTAACTGTGCATCGACCGAAGGCCAAAACTTAGTCACCTCTTTAGAGCTTGCAGCAATGGCTGGCCTGTCAACAGGTGTTGTTTCTACAGCGCGTATTACTCACGCCACTCCAGCAGCCACTTACGCCCATGCCCCTGAACGTAATTGGGAAAGTGATGCCGACCTCCCTGCAGAAGCCATCGCCAATGGTTGCAGTGATATCGCATCTCAATTACTGGATTTTGATTATGGTACAGGGCTAAACGTGGTCATGGGTGGCGGGCGCCGCGCCTTTATTCCAACGACAGTGACCGATCCTGAAGGTAAGTCAGGTAAACGTACAGACAGCAGAGACTTAACCAGTGAATGGTTATCTAAGTACACTAATGCCGCTTATGTTGCCGACCGAGATGAATTTTTAAACCTCGACCCAACAACGACCGATCATGCACTTGGACTATTTAACTCATCGCATATGGAATACGAACTTGACCGTACCATTGACGGTGCTAGTGGCGAGCCATCTCTTGCTGAAATGACAGCCAAGTCAATTGATATTCTGCAAAAGAACGACAAAGGCTTTGTGCTGATTGTCGAAGCCGGGCGCATCGATCATGCTCACCACGCAGGTAATGCTGCCCGTGCGCTGCATGACACCATTGCACTGTCAGAAGCCGTACGTGTCGCCATGGAAAAAACATCGACTAAAGATACCCTTCTCATGGTAACGGCAGATCACAGCCATGTGTTTACCATTGCAGGCTACCCCACTCGCGGTAACCCAATTTTAGGCTTAGTTAAAAGTAATGGTTCTGACGGGTTACCCGTCGTGACCAATGCTACTGACTCAAATGGTTTACCTTATACCACTGTTGGTTATGCCAATGGACTAGGTTACGCCAACCTCGCAAGTGGTGGCGATGAGCGTTATGGCTACGCTGCAGCGCCAGGGCGCTTCGATCTAAACTATGTCGACACCCAAAGTGCAGGTTTCCATCAAGAAGCATTAGTACCACTAGGGAGTGAAACTCACGCAGGTGAAGATGTTGCCATTTTTGCCAGCGGCCCTGGAGCGCATTTAATCCAAGGTACTGTGGAGCAAAATCATCTATTTCACGTAATGAATCATGCTGGAAACTTAGTCGAAAAAGCTGAAGCGGCGCAATAAAACACCAAGGGTAAGGCATTAATCGCCACCGAGGTTTGTTCACTCGGTGGCATTGATTAATGCCTTAATACTCTCGAATTCGAGTCTTCAACATCTTCATTATGTAAGAAGCATTAAGTAAGAACCATTAATAGGAATCAAGATGCCGTTTTCATTCATTTCGCAATCCAATCATTCTAAGGGCAATGTAAACCGCCCCAAGAAACCGTTATCACAGGCGATAATCTTCAATCGTTTATTGAGTCTGTGCTTTCTCAGTGCCTATGTCACAACGGCTAATGCCGAGCCAACCAGACAATGTGAGCAAATTAACCCCGCTCACCTCAGTGCGACTTACAGCGCCACGAATGCATCTGGTCAACAAAGCACAATAACATTGCTTAGAAGCGCTGATAAAGTCATTTACCAGCGCAGTCCGACGAGCTTTGAAATGTGGGATAAACAAGGTGAGTATGTGCGTTACTTTCCCACAGAACAGCGTTCTATCACCTATCGCAAGGGTGACTTATTATCTTTGAACATGCATTTCGATTTACAGCAGTTAACGCATCTTATTTCACCGGAGTTAATCAAGCAGTTATCAAACGCCCAGCATGAAACTGCAGCACCTAGCCCCGAACAACATGAAACGCATCACTCAGCCAACCTAAGCTGCCAAGCGGTAGCACACTACGAAGGTCTGTTAGCAGGTAATACACTCAATCTCGTCTGGATGACAAAACTAATGCTGCCAGTAACGATGACGGTGCAACAAAAAGGTAAGCAGTTCAGTTACCAGTTAACCGAAATAGAGCCCTTCTCATCTGATGCCTTTGCTGCTTTAATTTCAAATTATAACGATATGGACTTTGCCGATGTTGGTGACAATGAGTCAGACCCTTTTATTGCAAAAATGATCCACCAAGGATTTATTCAGCACGGCAGTTCTGGCTTTTATGACAGCCAGGGGAATCAGCTATCTAGTGGTGAAAGTGGCCACCAGCATTAATACCGCATCCCCCTTAATACCTTATCCCCTTTGGCTTCGACTGTTTAATAACAAAAAAACCTAGGCGTAGACCTAGGTTTTTATCTTTCCATCCGCAAAATCAGACCAGTTAAACGCGGCTCAACAGCCCCTTTAGCTCGCTAATAAAGTGGGTGATATCGGCTCTTGAAATATCCGCGTGCGTCACAAAACGGATGGTTTTACCTGGGCTCAATAAAATACCTTTGGCCTTCAAATCAAGCGCAAGTGCTTTAGTATCAATCTTGTCACTCACCACAGCAAACACCATATTAGTCTGCACTTGTGACATATCGACTTCGAAGCCTTCGATAGTCGCAAGCTCCGTTGCAAGGTAAGCGGCATTATCATGATCTTCAGCTAAGCGTTCTACCTGCTCTGTTAGCGCCAGCGTTGCTGCCGATGCCAAAATACCTGCCTGGCGCATACCACCACCTAACACTTTACGCCAACGTCTCGCCTTAGTAATTAAGCGCTCGTCACCTAATAAAATAGAACCTACGGGTGCACATAGCCCCTTAGAAAGACAAATTGAAACCGAGTCAAAATACTGAGTGATCTCTGTCATTGGCATGTTTTGCGCCACCGCTGCGTTAGCAACACGGGCACCATCGAGGTGAATTTTCAAACCTCGCTCGAAAGCCAATGCTTGCGCCGAGGCAAGATATTCTTGCGGCACAATCTTTCCACCTATGGTGTTTTCTATGCTCAGTAAGCGTGTGCGGGCAAAGTGGATATCATCAGGTTTAATCGCTGCTTCAATATCCGTTAATAAGATACTACCGTCAGCCTGATTGGTGAGGGGTTGAGGCTGAATACTGCCTAGAACTGCTGCCCCTCCGCCTTCAAACTTATAGTTGTGCGCCTGTTGACCACAAAGGTATTCGTCACCGCGCTCACAGTGCCCCATCAACGCAAGTAAGTTCGCTTGAGTCCCTGAAGAGGTAAAAAGTGCATTATCATAGCCAAACATTTCAGCGGCCATATCTTCAAGGTAGTTAACACTTGGATCGTCGCCATAAACATCATCCCCAACTTCAGCCTGACTAATCGCGGCGCGCATAGCAGCCGTAGGCTTAGTGACCGTATCACTGCGAAAATCAATCATTGTTAACCTCAAGTCTCTTGATCTGGAATTATCAAACAAAGGCTAATATTACTGCGGCGTTTAATGAACTGCCAGTTCAAATTGCAAAGTTTACAAACATAAAAAAATAGTCAGCAAAGCGTAGCCTGTAGCTCTAACGCCTAAATTTAACAAACATGAATACAAATAAAATAGAAATCTAATCCCGAAAAACTCAAAACCCAGCAAATATGTAGACTTTAGGCAGGAGCAAGAAAACAACCATTAGAAAAAATAATGCAACAACATATCTTTTATCATTGTATTTTTATCGTAAAAAGAGCGAAAATCGTCTCCCTTTTATTTAGCTAGTGCAAATTATGTTAGAAGTTAAAGTTATCAGCTTTTTGTGGCTTATCGGTATTCTTGCCGAAGCGATGACAGGTGCACTGGCTGCAGGTAAAAAACAGATGGACCTGTTTGGTGTAGTCATAATAGGTTGTGTTACCGCCATAGGTGGCGGCACGTTGCGCGATATTTTACTCGGCAACTACCCATTGATTTGGATTGAAAATGTCCATTACTTGATTGCCATTGCTGCAGCCTCATTACTCACTGTAATGATTGCACCAGTTATGCGTCATCTGTCTAAACTATTTTTGGCCATCGATGCCATCGGTTTGGCTGTGTTTTCAATTATTGGCGCTCAAAAAACCTTAATGCTAGGTTTTAGCCCTGAAATAGCTATCGTTATGGGTGTCGTTACAGGCGTATTTGGTGGTGTGATTAGGGATATTCTCTGTAACCAGGTACCACTTATCTTTAAGAAAGAGCTATACGCTTTAGTCGCACTATTAACCGCTGCGGCTTATGTGGCAATGAAGTTTTATGGCGTGCCGGAGTGGATTAACCTTTCAATATCGTTAACCTTTGGTTTTAGCTTTAGAATGCTAGCAATTCGTTATAAGTGGTCAATGCCCAAATTTGATTATCAGTACCAATCTGATAACGCGCATTAATGCTCATTCGGTATAATCTATAGAAACTAAAAGGTCGGCTAATGCCGACCTTTTTTATTCACTCAAGTTTAATACTATTTGATAGTCATTAAGCGGCTGGAGTCTCTTTTACATAGAGATCCATTTGTGGGTATGGAATACCAATGCCAGCTTCATCTAGTGCAATTTTAATCTGCTCTAGAATTTCAAAATGCGCAGGCCAGTAGTCAGAACCATTTACCCATGGGCGAACCACAAAGTTAACCGATGAATCAGCAAGCTCTGAAACGGCTACTGTGTATGCAGGATCTTTTAGCACATACTGGTTATTTTCAAGAATGCTAGACAGTACCTTTTTCGTCTCAGCTAGATTTGCATCATACGAAACACCAATCACTAAACCTAAGCGACGAGTCTCCATCGCGGAATAGTTAACAATGGTGCCATTCATCATTGCCGAGTTTGGTGCGATAACCACTTTATTGTCAGGTGTCAGCAGTCGAGTTGAGAAGATAGTGATTTCATCTACCGTACCCGCAATGCCAGCAGCTTCAACATAGTCACCAACACGGCATGGTCTAAACAGCACCATTAACACGCCAGCGGCAAAGTTAGACAGTGAGCCTTGAAGTGCCAAGCCTACCGCTAAACCCGCGGCACCAATAACAGCAACTAACGAGGCGGTTTGCACACCAATTTGGCCAAGCGTGGCAACGATGGTAAATACAAACACCAATGCCCAAGCCATATTGGCAACAAACGACACGACCGTCGTATCGACTTTACGCTTTTTCAATAATTTTGTAGTTAGTTTTTTTGCTATATTCGATAAGAACTTACCGATGACAAAAATGATAATGGCAAAAAGTATCTTCATGCCATAGGTGACGATTAGCTCTGGTGCTTGGTCCATTAAACCTTGCAAGTTATCCATTTACATACTCCCTTAAATATATGATAAAACTATTGAATAATAACTAAAAACTCGACACGTCGGTTCTGTTGACGACCATACGCGTTTTGATTACTGGCAACCGGGAATTGACTCCCCATACCTTTAACCTGAAATCTATTGGCAGCAAACCCAAACTGCTCAACTAATACTTTCTTTACCTGCTCGGCTCGCTCTCGCGACAACTTTTGATTAACGCTCCTGTCACCGATAGAATCCGTATGGCCAACGAGCAACAGTGGCACTCTTGTCACGGCTAGCCAACGCGTTAGCAGCTCAAATGCTTTTACCTGGGACATTAAAACTTGGGATTGAGCAAATTCAAACTTAACAACCACCGATCTATTTTCTTTACAGCTAGCCGGATATAAACGCCCATCACTGGTCGAAAAACATAAGTTTGGCACGATTCTAAGCTGCTCGATGACCACTGCACTGCCTTGACGATGATCACAACCTCGAGCATCGACACGCAGATCTCTGGCAGTATCTTCACAAGCATCTTTTAAATCTGGCACTCCATCAAGATCGGTATCTTGCCACTGCCGAGCCGATAACCCTGCCGATAAGTTCATGGTAATAAGCAACATCAGCATCAACTTTACCAAAGTCATCTCCTCTAAAAACCTAACACACTCTACTAAGCTTTTATCGATAAACCTTATATCTGACTAGAAATGTTCGATTTTACCAGCGAGACCCAACATCTATCACCACGGGCCAGGCGGTCAACATTTTACGCCAAATAATTTAAAAACACAGCAGAATAATTAACTTAAGCATTACAAGCATAGCTAATATCTAGCATATTTCGATTTTAGGGCTATTTTCCCCTCATGCAACAATAAAGACCGAACGCAAAGCATAAAAAAACCGTTATTACTGATGTAATAACGGCTTATTTGTGTTTATTAATAGCGTTCTAACTTGTCGCTTTTAACCTGACTTTGATAGTGTCGTAGCACCAGTTAAAAGCCACAGCATAGAAAAAGAAAAACACTAAGAAAGCGGCTTCCATGGCTAAAGCTTGTAATAGCGTCAAGTCTAAAAACCACGCAATGGCTGGTACGGTTATAAATATCAGTCCACCTTCAAAGCCACAGGTATGGGCAATTCGCACCTTTAAGCTACGGTTAATTCTGTCTGCGCCGAAGCGCTTATCAAACCAAATGTTATAAATGTAATTCCAAACAACAGTATACAGACTCAGTCCAACACCCACTGCCATCATAGATGTGGCTTCTGTACCCGATAGCATCGACGCTACTGGAACAATAATGGCCAACGCGATTGCCTCAAAAAGAATAGCGTGAGTGATTCTGTCTTTAAACGTCATTTTTATGCGTCCTAAAATTTACTTGTCGCTATTATCATCTTTAATTACGATACTTAAAAATTAGATACCATCACCTTTACTGATATGTTAACCATTGAACAGCTCTACTCATTTGTAACGACCGTTGAGGCAGGATCTTTTTCTGCCGCAGCGAGAAAGCTTGGCAAGGTTCAGTCTGCAATTAGCCAGCACATTATTAACCTCGAAATCGATACGAATCAGACTTTATTTGATAGAAGTCATCGCTATCCGGTATTAACTCGTGCAGGGGAACAATTACTGCCTCAGGCTAAAGCCGTGATAGCTCAACACCAACGGCTCAACCAGCAAGTTGCCGCACTCGACAAGCAAGAAGAATTAAAACTTACGCTCGCTGTGGACGAAGGGATCCCTTATGACAGGTTTACAGCAATGCTCAGCAACCTATCGAATCAATATCCAGAGTGTGAACTTGAGCTCCTATGTGCTTCGAGTCTAGATATCATTCAATTGGTAGATACTAAGCGAGCCGATTTAGGCATCGTCTTTAGCGAACTGACTTACTCTGAGAGTCTCGATTTTGAATCATTAGGTACCGTAAAGTTTGAGTTGCTCGTAAGCCCTAACCACCCGCTTGCACAGTCGACCTCATCTCATATCGACGTACTTAAACTACATAGACAGTTAGTTATTGGTTCTAAAGCAAAACAAAAAGGTTGGTTTAATACCCCTCACTCTCCGGATGTATGGCATGCAGATAACTACTACATGTTGCTTGAGTTAACAAAGGCAGGTTTTGGCTGGACCTTATTACCACTGCACATGTGTGAAGAGGCCATTGCAGAAAAGCAGTTATGTAAGCTTAAGATTGATTTCGAGCAGCTCGGTTGGCAAGCCAATGTTGATGTGATTCAACATAAAAGCCGACTCGATAACTCGCTTAATCGTCAGCTAAGAGTATTGATGAGAGATCTGCTCAATTAAGCAAAAAGGCTCACATTGATTAAAAGATGGTTTAAAAAAAACGGCCATTTGGCCGTTTTCATATTTGAGCTAACTTACTCAAAGCTAGCTGGTGTAAAGCTGACTAAATATAAAAGCTTTACTTGCCTTCAGGCTTTGGCGGGTAGTTAAGCAGTAATGCTCCTACCGCTTCGTTAACCACTTCGACACGCTCTTCTGGCGTATCTTTGTCGCGCATTGTGTCTGCAACAGAACCTCTCCAGATAAGCTGCCCCGTCTTGCGGTCGACCATATCTAAAATTAAAGTACCGACTTCATATTCACGAACCGTTGTTTGGCTATGACCAGCACTGCCACTCCAACCCCAGCCAGGGCCGTAATATGGGTTATAGCCGTAGTTGGTATTGAACGTGTCTACATTAATTTTCTTGTCGACTTTAGTTAAGTAGTTTACTAAAACATCGGCTGTTGCAGCATCCGTTCTTGTTAGCCCTTTTAGCTGTAGCTGATCTTCAACCGCATTGCGAACGCGTTGATCCATAAGCCCATCGAGATGATAAGTTGCATCATCAGTTTTCTTTTGAACCCAAGCGTAAGTTTTCACTTCTGAAAAGTTTACACCTGGATCATAGTCTGAACTTGTCTTAAGTGAACTACATGCACTTAACGCCAGCGCAGCAATGACAATCAATAACTTCTTCATGTTTTACTCCAACAATAATCATATATATTTTGAGCACTTATTAAGCCAGCTTACAGAGCAATCTATTAATCTACAACTCTATTTTAGTAAAGACACCTGTCATTGAGCTTGACTTCATCGCCCAGCTTAATGATAATGATTATCAATTAGTGTATTTAAGAGAATCATTATGCTTTGGTTTATGGCCGCGTTTGCTATCGCCCCTATCGTGTTTTTAATTACCCCAGAAAAAGTGACTGAAACCACAGCCACTGACACCTCATCAATTGACAAACTCAGCAAATACTCATTAGTCATATTGCCATTAGTCGTTCTTAGCTGGGTTGTGATTGCGATTGCAACAGCCCCCGTAACGCACTTTGCCGGTACTGCAATCGGTTTTGCTCTAACGTCTTGCGCTATAGCCTTGCCAAGTACACATAAATATATTGCACCGCTAGCATGCTTAACCTTTGCCTCGTTATTCATTGAGCTCGCGCTTTACCTATAAAGGTTTTAAATTCTGTAAAGAGCTGCAGTTTTTGCTCTAGCTCGCCTCTCAACAGATATGATTCTCTTTCGCTTGCCTCTCCCGTATTGCCTGCATCTTTGCTAAACTGCAGCCATAAGTTAACCAACGACCATATATATGAAATCTGATCCAAACGTATCTTTAGTCTACAGCACTGATAGCGGTAGAATAGCCCCCGAAAAAGCGATCCAATCTGCTCCTGAAGGTGATGGCATTGTCAGAATTCATAAAGACAGTAAGGGTCGTAAAGGCAAAGGGGTTTCAGTTATTAAGGGCCTAGGTTTACCTGAAAAAGAATTAAAAGCTTTGGCACAAAAACTGAAAAAACAATGTGGCTGTGGTGGTACGGTAAAAGACTTCAATATTGAAGTGCAAACCGATAATAGAGAGCAAGTGAAAACGTTGCTCGAGAAGCTCAATTATACTGTCAAATTGGCTGGTGGCTAAACGCGCCTAATATGGAAAAGTCTATGGACAGTCTACAGAATCACTTCTTAATCGCGATGCCATCTTTGCAAGATACCTATTTTGAACGTTCACTCATTTATATCTGTGAGCACAACGAAAAAGGCGCTATGGGCATTGTTGTTAATAAACCCAGCGGCATTATTGTTGATGAACTTTTAGAGCAGATGGAGCTGACTGAAGAGCCTGAAGCAATTGAAGCTTTGGCTGCTGAGGTGTTAGTTGGTGGGCCCGTTAATCCTGAGCGAGGTTTTGTACTCCACAGCACACAAGATTGCTGGAGCAACAGCGAGGCTGTCAGCGATGAGATCATGCTAACAACCTCACAAGATGTACTCACCTGTTTAGGCTCAGATAAAGCGCCAGAGAAATTCTTAATTGCTCTTGGCTATGCAGGTTGGACCCGTGGCCAGCTAGAGCAAGAGATAATTGAAAACACCTGGCTATCAATCCCAGCAACGGCAGAACTACTGTTTGAAGTAGAGCACGACGAACGTTGGCAACAAGCAACTGAGTCCCTCGGTTTCGACATTTGGCAACTCTCTAACCTCACAGGCCATGCATGATTACCGTAATCGGTACTGTAGTAGCATAAATACATAGGAATACACAGAGATGGGCGATAAAAGCGTCTTAGGATTTGATTACGGTACCAAGAGTATTGGTATCGCTATTGGTCAAGAGCTCACTGCGAGTGCACGACCTCTATTATCAATTAAAGCGGTCGATGGTATTCCAAAATGGGATGAAATTGGCGCACTCATCACCGAATGGAAACCCGATCTTGTTGTTGTTGGTTTGCCACTTAATATGGATGGCACAGAACAAGAGATGACTCAACGAGCCAGAAAATTTGCGAATCGAATAAATGGCCGTTTTGGTATCAAGGTCGAGACTCAAGATGAGCGCCTTACCACTGCCGATGCCAAAGCAAGACTCTTTGAAATGGGTGGCTACAAGGCACTGACCAAAGGTCAGGTTGATGCTATGTCTGCAGTCTTGATTGTTGAAAGTTACTTCGAGAATCAATATCTGTAATTCGGTGCAAAATCTGAGTAACCCACATCAATATTAAAAAGGGAGCGACTATTGATTGAGTCGCTCCCTTTTTGTATCACGCCGGTATAAGCTTAAATATACGGTTTAACGATATTCGCCATCATCTTAATATGGGCGTCATCATCATTTAGCGCTGCAATATAACGATATTGTTCACCACCAGCCTCTTCAAAGATTTCACGGTTTTCACCGGCGATCTCTTCTAAGGTTTCTAAGCAATCGGCACTAAAAGCCGGACAAACAACAGCAATGTCTTTAACACCTTGACCAGGTAAAGCAGCCATTGTCGCGTCAGTATAAGGCGTTAGCCACTTAGCTTTACCGAAACGAGATTGGAATGTTGTTATATATTGCTCTTCACTCAGGCCTAGCTTTTCAACCACCAGCTTAGTCGTTGTCATGCAGAAACAGTAATAAGGGTCACCTAAATGCAGGTTACGCTCAGGCATACCATGGTATGAGAGCACTAACTTTTGTGGCTGACCATTAAGCTCAAAGTCTTTAGCAATCGATACCGCTAAGGCATCAATAAAGTCAGGATGATCATGATAAGTATTGATAAAATGCAGCGCAGGCAGGTAACGCCAGCTTGCCAACTCTTTAGCTATGGCATCGAAAGCCGATGCTGTTGTTGGCGCCGAATATTGCGGGTAAAGCGGCAACACCACTATTTTATCAACTCCCTCTTTATGCATTCGTTGCAGGGTCGATGACACTGATGGCGAGCCGTAACGCATACAAAAATCAACCGACACGTCTGTTCCAGCTTGATCGAAGTGCTCTGCCAACTTTTGGGTTTGACGACGCGTGATATCCATCAAAGGTGAGCCTTGCTCGGTCCACACTTGTTGATAAAGTGCTGCAGATTTTGCTGGCCGTACACGCAATATAATACCGTGTAAAATGATCATCCAAAGCAACTTTGGGATCTCGACTACACGCGGATCGGCTAGAAATTCTGCCAGATAACGTCTTACAGCTGATGCTGTAGGCGCATCAGGGGTTCCTAAATTAACTAACAACACCCCAGTTTTACCGCGCTTTTTATGCCCAACTTCTTTGGTCAATCCTGAAAACTTAGCCAAGATAACTCCTTAACCTTTTAATGATAGCTACAGATACGTTTTGATCCGCTTTGAGATCAACATTAATCATAAAAAAGCTGGCAATACAAGATATTGCCAGCTTTTTATTAAACCGTTGTTAATTAATCTAAATTGAGTGTCACTCCATCCATCGAACTGCTACTCGCGGGATCTGAACTCTGTAACTTAATCATCAAGCGTAAGTCATTTGGCGAGTCAGCGTGATGCAATGCATCAGCGTAACTAATTTCACCATCGCTATAGAGTTTTAACAAGGCTTGGTCAAACGTCTGCATGCCCTGCTCATTGGATTTTGCCATGGTATCTTTTAGCAAATGTAGCTCATTTTTAGCAATCAAACTTGCCACACGAGGCGTGTTAATTAACACCTCAATCGCCGCACGCCGTCCCGTACCATCACTTTTAGGTACTAGCTGTTGAGCCACAATGCCACGCAGGTTTAACGACAGATCAAATAACAATTGATGATGCTTACTTTCAGGCACAAGATGCATAATTCGGTCAAGGGCTTGGTTAGCATTGTTAGCATGTAAGGTAGCCATACATAGATGACCCGTTTCAGCAAACGACAGCGCAAACTCCATGGTTTCTTGGCTACGAATTTCACCAATCAAAATCACATCAGGAGCCTGACGTAGTGAGCTCTTAAGTGCAGCATCAAAGGACTCAGTATCAATACCCACCTCACGCTGCGTAATAATGCTCTGCCTGTGGTCATGGACAAATTCCACTGGGTCTTCAATAGTCAAAATGTGCCCACGTGCATGGTTATTGCGATAACCAACCAAAGCCGCAAGTGAAGTTGACTTACCTGTGCCTGTACCGCCCACCATGATCACCAGACCACGTTTACTCATCACTAAGTCTTTAAGGATCGGTGGCAGCATTAGCTCATCGACATCAGGGATCTTGGTCTCGATACGGCGCATCACACAACCAGGGGCTTCACGTTGCCAAAAGGCACTGACACGGAATCGGCCCAGATCTTGTGCGGCGAAGGCAAAATTACATTCACGAGACTCATGAAACTCCAACTTTTGTGCCTCTGTCATCAACGACTCCACAAAGTCTAACGACTGCGCCGGAGTAAACGGGTTTTCCCCCAGTGGGCGCAGCTCACCATCAACCTTTGCGCTTGGCGGAAAACCTGCAGTGATAAACAGATCCGATGCCTTACGATCAATCATCACCTTTAGAAAAGGACGAACATCCATAGCCTAACTATCCCTATTAAAAGTTGGTTTGTTTATTCGAACTCTTAGCTATGGCATCTTCACGGGTGATCTGACCGCGATTAACCAAGTTCTGTAAACACTGGTCAAGGGTCTGCATACCATGAGCCATACCTGTTTGAATTGCCGAATACATCTGCGCGACTTTATCTTCACGGATAAGGTTACGAATAGCAGGCGTACCCATCATAATTTCGTGAGCAGCCACTCGGCCTCCGCCCACCTTTTTAATCAAGGTCTGAGAGATAACCGCCTGTAAAGATTCAGACAACATGGTTCTTACCATACCTTTCTCGCCTTCTGGGAATACATCGACGATTCGGTCAATCGTTTTAGCAGCAGAGGTCGTATGTAAGGTACCAAATACCAAGTGACCCGTTTCCGCTGCAGTCATTGCTAGTCGGATGGTTTCAAGGTCTCGCATCTCACCGACTAAGATCACATCCGGATCTTCACGCAGTGCACTTCGTAGCGCGGCGTTAAAGCTGTGGGTATGACGGTGAACTTCACGTTGGTTAATCAAACACTGTTTATTTTGATGCACAAATTCTATCGGATCTTCAATCGTTAGAATGTGGTCATGGCGGTTATCATTGACGTAATCTATCATTGCCGCCAAGGTGGTACTCTTACCTGAGCCGGTTGGCCCGGTCACTAACACTAGACCACGAGGAAAACTTGAGATCTTCTTAAAGATTTCGGGGGCACCTAACTGCTCTAAGCTCAAAATATCGCTTGGAATGGTACGAAAAACCGCAGCCGCACCACGAGACTGATTAAAGGCGTTAACACGAAAACGTGCAAGACCTGGAACTTCAAACGAAAAATCGATTTCTAAATGTTCTTCATAATCCTTACGCTGCTTATCATTCATGATGTCATAGACTAGGCTATGCACACCTTGATGGTCTAAAGCAGGTAAATTAATCTTTCTCACTTCACCATCAACACGGATCATGGGAGAAACACCCGCTGAAAGGTGTAGATCTGACGCATTGTGTTTTACACTAAAGGCAAGTAACTCTGTGATTTCCATAGTTTGGGATATCCATTCAACCAAAAACTTACAACATGACAACAATAACAGACAGACTCGCAATCGCCCAGCATCGGATCGCTCAAGCGGCGCAAAAGGCTTCTCGTCGAGCAGAAGATGTACAACTGCTAGCGGTAAGCAAAACTAAGCCCAATGAATACATAATCGAAGCCTACCAAGCCGGACAACGTCGCTTTGGCGAAAACTATGTGCAAGAGGGGGAATCTAAGATAAATACGCTTAGCGAAGCGTATCCAGATATCGAATGGCACTTTATTGGGCCACTGCAATCTAACAAGAGCAAAATAGTCGCAAGCTTGTTTGACTGGATGCATACACTTGAGCGTGAAAAAATCGCTCAACGCTTAAGCGAACAACGCCCTGAATCATTGCCAGCACTCAATGTATGTATTCAGGTCAACATTAGCCAAGAAGCCAGTAAATCAGGGGTGGCTGTAGATGATGTATTTGACCTTGCAGAAAAAATAGCGCAATTACCTAAGCTGACATTACGCGGCCTGATGGCGATCCCCTCGGCCGACGTTGATGAACAAACCGCAGCGGCTGAACTTTCAGCGTTACAAGGCCTTTATACAGAGCTCGCTAAGCGCTTTGATAGTGTCGATACCTTGTCTGTGGGCATGAGTAACGATCTAGAGCTTGCCGTCGCTCACGGCTCAACCATGGTACGTATTGGCAGCGCTATATTTGGTGCTCGCGATTACAGTTAGATAAGATTTAAGATAATAGTGCTTGGCAAACAATCGTAAGATGAAATCAATCGTAATATGAAATGATTGCTAGCACGATACATTTAAGTGCCAACAGCTTGCAATTCACGGTTTAGCCCAGATATTAATAGCTAAAGTTGCCATAAAACCAACTAAAACAACAAGAGATCTTCATGACGCAAAAAAAAGTATGCTTTATTGGTGCGGGCAATATGACTCGCAGTATCGTTAGCGGCCTAGTCAACAGCGGTTATAACCCTGAACTAATCGAAGCCACTAACCCTAGCCAACCAAAGCTAGATGCTATGGTCAGCGATTTTGGTATTAAGGTTTCAAATAACAATCTTAAAGCTGCACAAGCAGCAGAGGTCATCGTACTTGGCGTTAAACCGCATTTAATGCAAGTTGTTGGCGAAGAGCTTAGCGGCTTAGATCTCTCAAGCAAACTGATTATCACCATAGCAGCAGGGGTTACTGCAAAGCGTTATGGCGATTATTTTAAGCAAGAGATCAAACTAATCCGCACTATGCCTAATACTCCTACGCAAATCGGTGTAGGCTTAACGGGCCTTTTTGCAGGTGAAGATATATCTGCTGAGCAAAAAGCTATTTGCGAAACGCTAATGGCCACAGGTGGTGAAATTGTTTGGGTCGACAAGGAAGACGATTTAAACCAAGTCATTGCACTAGCGGGTAGCTCTCCAGCTTATTTCTTCCTATTTTTAGAATCTATGGTAGAAAGTGCTGTCAAAGGGGGGATGTCTGAAGTAGCCGCTAGAGATATGGCGCAGCAAGCAGCCCTAGGTGCGGCGTTAATGGTGAAGCAAAACCCTGAGCTAAGCCTTGCTCAGCTAAGAGCAAACGTCACCTCAAAAGGGGGCACAACAGCGCAAGCCGTTGAGACGTTTGAAAAAGGTAACTTACGAGGCTTGGTCGATAGCGCAATGAACAATTGCATCGCCCGCGCTGAAGAGATGGCAAAGCAGTATTAGTTTTTAAATTTAACTTGAACAAGTAGAGTAAACAGATGAATGCATTTAGTTTTCTGATAAGCACGGTATTCGATCTATACCTGATGGTTGTGGTATTACGTATTTGGCTACAGCTAGCCAAAGCTGATTTTTATAACCCGTTTAGCCAATTTATTGTAAAAGCCACCCACCCGATTGTTGGCCCATTACGCCGAGTACTGCCCTCTTTTGGTAGTTTTGACACCGCCTCTTTCGTACTGGCAATAACCGTCGTGATAGCAAAGTTTGTTATCTTAAGCCTGATGGCTGGCGCAGCGATTGATGTACTGACACTGCTACTTATCTCGCTAGTCTCTGTGATTAAAGAAGCGGGTGTACTGCTGTTCTGGATGCTAATCTTACGTGCAATTTTAAGTTGGGTAAGCCAAGGCAGTAACCCAATTGAGATGGTAATGGGTCAACTGACGGAGCCATTGCTTGCGCCAATTCGCCGTATTTTACCGCCAATGGGCGGCTTAGATCTGTCATTGCTGGTCATGATGATTATTCTTAACTTCGTCAATATCTTACTCGCGCAGTACGTGCCATTTTGGGCTAGCGTATAGTGACACCAGCCATATTGCAGCAGGGTGACCTGCTGCTTCAACTCTATATCCAGCCTAAAGCGAGTCGTGACCAAATTGTTGGCCTACATGGTGAAGAGATAAAAATTGCTATCACAGCGCCACCCGTTGATGGCAAGGCCAACGCCCATTTAACTAAGTACTTATCAAAAGCCTTTAAAGTACCGAAGGGCGATATTGCCATAGTGAAAGACCAAATGGGACGCCATAAACAGGTAAAAATCACCGCTCCTAAGCTTATCCCAGCTGAAATACAAAACCTTTTGTAACCTTATGCGTATTATTCCAATAGCGCATTGAGCCCAACAAAGTTCTATACTGTTAGCAAGATATCTTCCTAAGGAAAGCGAATATGATCCGTTCTTTAACCGCTGTGCTAATGCTCTGCTTTTGTTTAAGCAGCAATGCATTTGCCGAACAAAAAGAAAAAGTGGGCAACTACGATATCCACTATGTAGCCCTTAGTAGCACCTTTTTAACCCCGAGTATTGCCAAGAGTTATGGTATTAAACGTAGTAGCTACACCGGCATCATCAATATTTCAGTGCTCGATACTAGCGTCAAAGGTCACCCTGCCGTTCCTGTTGAGATCTCAGGCGTCGCCAATAACTTACTCGATGCCAGAATCGACTTAAAGTTTAGGGAAATTCGCGAAGGTAACTCTATTTATTATATTGCCGAAGTTCCGTATCGTGACGATCAAGAGATCAACTTCAAGATCGCAATTAAGTCCGGTAAAAAGCTCAATACCACACTCAAGTTCAAACAAAAATTCTACGTCGAATAATCTCTCATTAAATTGAATAAATAGGGGCATTTCGCCTCTATTTTTTTAATTGTTCAACGCGATTGCTACTATCGAAAACACCGTATCTCGGCTATTATTGCCGCCATTATTTACTGACTCATCGAAAGAATCCCATGAACCAAATCGTCCTTGCCAGCGGCAACAAAGGTAAACTCAAAGAATTTTCTGAATTGATGGCTAATTACGGCGTCGAGATCTTAGCTCAGAGTGAGTTCAATGTTGTTGAAGTCCCTGAAACTGGTACTACATTTGTTGAAAATGCCATTATCAAGGCAAGGCACGCCGCGGAAATTACCGGTCATGCTGCCATCGCTGATGACTCGGGTCTAGAAGTTGACTTCCTACAAGGCGCCCCAGGTATTTACTCAGCGCGTTATGCCGGTGAAGGCGCTAAAGATGAGCAAAATTACACAAAACTATTAAATGCACTTGAAGGCCAAACTGAACGCAATGCGCGTTTTCAGTGTGTATTGGTCTATATGCGTCACGCTAAAGATCCAACCCCTATTATTTGCCAAGCAGCATGGGAAGGCACAATAGGTTTTGGCCCACAAGGCGAAAATGGCCACGGTTACGACCCTATTTTTATCCCTGCAGAACACGAATGCGCCGCAGCTGAGCTAAGCAGTGATGAAAAAAATACGCTCAGTCATCGTGGTAAAGCATTGGTATTGTTAATTCAAGCCATGAAGCAACAAGGTATCTTTAACTAATGCTAACCCTGCCACCGTTAAGCCTTTATATTCATATTCCTTGGTGCGTACAAAAGTGCCCTTATTGTGATTTTAATTCCCATGGCCAACATGGAGAGTTACCCCAGGCTGAATATGTTGAAGCACTGATTAAGGATCTCAAACAAGATCTGCATTATGTGCAAGGTAGGCAACTACACACGATTTTTATCGGTGGCGGAACGCCCTCTTTGTTCGATGCTGCGCATATAGGGCGTTTACTCGAAGAGGTGGATGCACTCATCCCCTTTAGCGACAACATTGAAATCACCATGGAAGCAAACCCTGGCACCCTAGAGCATGATGATTTTGAAGCATACAATAAAGCAGGTGTAACTCGTCTTTCTATTGGCGTACAAAGTTTCTCGACTGACAAGCTCAATCTGCTTGGTCGTATTCACGATAAAGATGAGGCTCAAGTTGCTGCGCAAAAAGCCAAAGTTTCAGGCTACCAAAGCTTTAACTTAGACTTAATGCATGGTTTACCAAACCAAAGTTTTGATGAAGCCCTTGCCGATATTGAAACAGCAACAGGACTCGCGCCGCCGCATTTGTCTTGGTATCAGCTCACCATAGAACCAAATACCTTGTTCCATTCTAAACCACCGCAGTTACCAGATGATGAAAACTTGTGGCAGATCTACGAACAAGGCCAGAAACGTCTAGCTGAGCTGGGCTATCAGCAATATGAGATCTCAGCATATGCTAAAGAAGGCTATCAGTGCAGACATAACCTTAACTATTGGCAGTTTGGCGACTACTTGGGGATCGGTTGTGGCGCCCACGGTAAAATCACCCTAATTAACGATAATAACGTTAGCGACAGCAAAATTATCCGCACAGTTAAAATAAAGCACCCTAAGGGCTATTTAACAGCAGATAACTATACCTACGAAACCACCGAAGTTGCGCAAGAAGATCGAGCATTAGAGTATCTAATGAATCGCTTACGCCTAATGAGCCCCATTCCTAAGGTGCAATTTGAGCAGCGTACCGGTTTATCACGAGACACCATTAGTGATGGCATCAAACAAGCCTGTGCCAAAGGCTTAATGACCGAGTCTGATGAACATTGGCAACTGACTAGCAAAGGTCACCTGTTCGTCAATGAGTTGCTGTCACAGTTTCTATAGCGCGTTCCATCTGTTACAAACACCAATTAACTAGCTGAATAAAAAAGCAAAGCCGGTTAATACCGGCTAGCATAGAAACATTTACTAACACTTAGATCAAAAAATTAACCGCCGGCTTCTTTAGGATAACAATCATAATTCTAAGGAAGCCTAAAAATGCCTATAAAAACAAAAATCAGCTCTATCGCCCTATCACTTTCAATTGTATTTAGTGCCACTACCACATTTAGCACCACAGCGATTGCCGCCTCATCCTCTGTACAATTATTAAGTCCAAGTGAGAGCATTGCTCATAAGGCTGAAAGCGAGTCAGAAAAAGCCAACCTCTTATTTGAAAGCATTTTCATGGAAAATGTTATGGCGAGCCCTATTTCACAAACGCACCTTGGGATTAAAACTGACTATGACAAATGGGACGAGATGGGTGATGCCGCCGATGACGCAGCCCTTGCACGAGATAAAAAAAACTTAACTCTGCTACAAAAAATCGACCCAAGTAAGCTCGATAGACAGACTCTACTTAGCTATCAGCTATTAACTCAAAAGCTTGAGCAAAGCATTAAAGATGACAAGTGGCGTTACCATAGCTACCCGGTCAACCAGATGTATGGTGGCCACTCACAAATCGCCTCTTTCTTGATTAACCAGCACCAAATTGGCAACGTTGAAGATGCCAAAGCCTATATTAGCCGCCTACAAGGTGTGCCTAAGCGATTATCTCAACTACAAGCGGCCTTAGAAGCGCGTGAAACTAGGGGCATTGTTGCGCCTAAGTTTGTCTTCCCTTATGTAATAACCGACAGCAAAAATATCGTAGCTGGCGCACCTTTCACTGCTGAGTCTAATAAGGGCGATATGGCACAAGATAGCGCGCTATGGGCTGACTTTAAACGCAAAGTATCAAGCCTTGAATTGAGCGATAGCGACCAAGATAGCTTATTACGCGATGCTAAAACGGCATTAGTTAACGATGTAAAACCTGCCTACGACAAGCTAATCGCCTACATGACTAAGCTTGAAACTAAAGCCGATACTCGTGACGGCGCGTGGAAATTTCCACAGGGCGAGACTTACTACAACAATGCATTAGCTCGCACGACGACAACCGACATGACCGCTAATGATATCCATGAGCTAGGTCTATCTGAAGTGGCGCGTATTCACAGCGAAATGCGCGATATCATGACCAAAGTTAACTTTGAAGGCTCATTAACCGAGTTCTTCAAGTTTATGCGCGAAGACGAGCAGTTCTATTACGCCAATGACGATAAAGGCCGTCAGGCATACCTCACAGAGGCCACCGCACTTATCGACACCATGAGCAGCAGGCTCGATGAAGTGTTTAAGGTCAAACCTCAAGCACCTATGATAGTTAAACAGGTTGAAGCCTTTAGAGAGAAATCTGCAGGTAAAGCTTTTTACAACAACCCATCACCAGACGGAAGCCGCCCTGGTACCTACTATGCCAATCTATATGACATGAAAGCCATGCCAAAATATCAGATGGAGGCGTTGGCCTACCATGAAGGCACGCCGGGTCACCATATGCAGATAGCTATCGCCCAGGAGCTTAATGGTGTACCAAAGTTTCGTAAGTTTGGCGGCTATACCGCTTATATCGAAGGCTGGGGGCTTTACAGTGAGTATTTCCCGAAAGAGATGGGCATGTACTCTGACCCATATTCAGACTTTGGCCGCTTAGCGATGGAGTTATGGCGCGCTTGTCGTTTAGTGGTCGATACCGGTATTCACGCTAAAAAATGGACGCGTGAAGAGTCTATCGAGTATTACGTTTCTAACACGCCCAATGCCAAATCTGATGCAGTAAAAATGGTTGAGCGCCATATTGTGATGCCATCTCAGGCAACCGCTTATAAAGTGGGAATGCTAAAGCTACTAGCCTTAAGAGACAAAGCGCAGCAAGCCCTAGGCGATAAATTTGATATTCGCGATTTTCACACCATAGTCCTTAAAAATGGTCCAGTACCGTTAGATGTACTCGAAAGTGAAATCGACCTATGGATAGAGCAAAACAGCTAATAACAGCGATTAATAACGGTTGTAAATAGTCATCCAGGTGCTGTCAGGCGAGCTCAGTCGCTATTGCTCAGTTGCTCAGTTGCTTAGTTGCTTAGTTGCTCTAGCTTAGCCACGATGAGCCAGCCTGCCACAATGACTGAGCGATAGAAGCCTAGCTGCAGTTGCTTAATTGCAGTCGCTCTAGCGCAATATAGAAATCTAAATGAAAGCGGGCACAATTATATTGTGCCCGCTTTCATTTCTAAGTTGATCAACAAGACACCAGCCCTAAAATATTCTAATTTACCTCACGGCCTTAGCCATTGATTGCAGCCTAACGGTTTATGTAAACAGTAAATTCGATTCAAAATTGTACTTATCACCTCAAACAAATTAGTTTTAATAAGATAAATGTAAACATGTTGCGGTTAAGGGAATATATGTCTGAAAATACGCAAGTTGAGCTAAGCACAGAGATAGGTCCAAACTGGTTTGCCTCTGTTATGGGCACAGGCATCATCGCTAACGCCGCAATCGGGCTACCTATGTTTGGCGGGCACTTAAACGACATAGGGCTGATTATCTGGTTACTCGCATCCTTGATGTTAGTTGCTATGCTATTACTGAAAATAGTTCAGACCATTACCAAGCCCCACATTATCAAACGACAATTTAACGACCCAGTGATGTCGCAATTTTTTGGTGCACCTCCCATGGCGATGATGACTATAGCAGGAGGCGCGCTGTTGTACGGCTCACAAGTTATGGCCGTAGAGACCGCAATGACGCTAGCCTGGAGCCTGTGGATAGTAGGAACACTACTTGGGCTGCTGACCGCCGTTGTTATTCCATTTCGTCTTTTTACCCATCATCAGGTCCGGGAAGACGCCGCTTTTGGTGGTTGGTTGATGCCCGTTGTACCGCCTATGGTCTCTGCTGCTATTGGCGCCATGTTAATCCCCCATTCTGAAAATATTGCCCTACAACAAACGCTGCTTTATGCCTGCTACGCCATGTTTGGCATTAGCTTACTTAGTGCACTAATCATTATCACCATGATCTGGAGCCGCTTAGCTTACTCAGGCACATCAGGCAGCGCGCGCGTTCCGACCCTTTGGATTGTCTTAGGGCCTCTCGGGCAATCTGTTACTGCGGCTGGAGCACTGGGTAGCGCGGCGCTATTTGTGGTCGATGAGCCGATTTCTACAGGCATGAATACTATGGCAATTCTTTATGGGGTGCCTATCTGGGGATTTGCTTTTTTCTGGTCGATATTAGCAAGCTTACTAACACTGCGCGCTCTGCGCAGAAAAATGCCCTTTGCGCTCACTTGGTGGGCATTTACTTTCCCTGTTGGTACTTGCGTTACCGGAACCACACAATTAGCTTTACATACTGGGCTACCTGCGTTTGAGTGGGCTGCAGTTATTTTATTTGCCGGCTTAATTTGTGCCTGGATTATCGCAGCGACTGGCACAATAAAGGGATTTAAAGGTGGCCATATTATGAAGAACCCAACCACATCAAACCATGTCGTTTCTAAGAAGGGCAAGCTCTGAAAAACATCATGAAAATGTTCAGTCCTAGGTCCTAGGTTCTAGGCCATCACATTTAGTCGTAAGCTCCGACATTAGGCACGCTAAAACTGACATCATTCCAAGGCCAAGGCACCTTCGCCATAAAGGCTGCTAATTCAGGAGAGTCAGCGTGTTGCTCACGGATCACAACCATCGTCCTGTGTACATGAAAGGGATGTATAGGCTCATTAGCACCAATGGCGTTAAAGTACTCAGCAAGAATATCTAAATACTCTTTTTTGTCAGCTAGAGCTAACACTGCATCGGCCATTACCGGCGCCCCTTTAAGACCTGACAGATGAGCGGCACAGTCCCAGCTGGCAAACTGCTTGATGATACTTGCTAATAAGTCTGCGCCCTTTTCATCGTAACCTGCTGAAGCAAACAGATCGTACTCACTTTGGACGGTACACCCGTTGACTTGTTGAGTAACAAAGCCAAAGAATAGTGATAACGGCTTATCTTGAGCTTGCTCTTGTTTTAGAGCTTGGTTTGGCGTTTTATTTAAAACTTTATTCTGCTCATTACTTAGCTCTAGCTTTGCATCCAAGTTGGGGGCATTTTTATTCATCAGCTCATAACTGGCGTGGTAATGCAGCTGTAGCTTCGGCATTAAAGCGTTCAGTGTTTCAAGCGTTGCCAGCTTTGCTGACGTATCATTTAAATCTTGATAAAAAATATCGACTTGCCCACTCTGAGTCGGCACTTCAGTCAGCCCTGCTGGTATATCTAATATGACCCCTTTTTGCCGACATACCGCTGAAACAAGACTCGCTGAAGAACCCTGTTTTTTATCAGCGAGATCCATCAGCCAAATACGCCCATCCTCCTCGTCACCAACCGCCACCAATAATTGGTCATCAATTTGAGATTTAATCACAACGGGTTCGAGCCCAAACACCAGCAAAGAGCGAAGAATGCCACCACTATTTCGTTGCATCAGTTGCTTCAGAGGGAATATACATTCACCCGTTAACGATAGCTGCTGCACCACGCCATCTTGCCAGCCAAGCCAAATGCTGTTGCCATCAGCAGCAACAGTGGCCGAGGTTAGACACTCTACAAAGGTTTGCAGCTCATCATGGTGACTTGAGCTGCTATCGCCAGCGGCAATCGCAGTTAATGACGCCACAAGCTCTTCAGCTTGATAACTGGCACAAATTTGTGATGGATTAAGTGTCCTAACACTGCGGCTCCACAGTGCCTTTTTCTGCTTAAAATCGATTAGCTGTAATACAAAATCAAAGCCTGGAGCTTCAGCCTGATCAAAAGCTTCAGCCTGAGCAATCACTTCAGCTTGATTAAGAGCCTCGGCAATCGATTCAGAAGCGTCAGTATCAGTTAATACAGTCATGCTAACCGTCTCAGCATTGGCAAGCAGCGCTATACCGCGTTGGTTATCCATGAAAAAAGTATTACGAACAGAAATTTCCGTCGGTGCGGGCTTGCCTTCAAGTGGATGAACTTTCATCTCAGAACTAAGAGGGCTAAAGCTCACCAGTTGATGCATTCTGCGCTTTTCACGCTGATAAAACACAAACTCATTATCAGCCAAATACACCATACTGCCGTTAACAAACCTAAATGGCATTTCATAACAACTGATATCGGTATAGAGGAGCTCAAAAGAGCCAACTTTTGTATGGCAGTCATTCTCTGCAGCCGCGCTTGCCTGCCTATTTAAGGCTGCGCCTATATCGATACAGTACATTGACCGGGCGCTGCGTCGCCCACCCTGCTTGGCGCCAACGAGCCAAAGCTTGCCATTGTTACAGCAGGCATCATTTGTTGGGTACAACTCTAGCGATGTTAGCGCAACTAAACTCAGCTTGCTTGGCTTGCGGCTTTGAGAGCTAGAAGCTGAGGATGTATTTAAACTCATGTCGGAGCTTATGCCATTGCTGATATCAGAGCGGGCACCAGAGCTGAAACAAGCACTATAAATTCGGCCTATTGAATCCACCGCAATAAAGCGCTCATCATCAAGCCACTCAACCAAAAGCAGTTCGCAGTTATCACTACCAACCAATTCAAACTGACTCAATAGCTCAATATTGAAACCACTGCGTTTAACGATTTGCAGCTGAATCAATCCATCGTAGTACAACCTATGGTGCTGAAAAGAGTATTCATGCTCAGCACTTGTTTCTGAGGTCGTAGTTGCTGAAATCTTTTCTGCTGAGGTAGTTGTTTCCGAAGTAATTGTTGCTGAAATCTTTTCTGCAGAGATAGTTTCAGCTACGGTTTCAGATGCAGTTCCAAGATCAGCAGAACGCGAAAAAAGTGACTTAATAAATTTATTCAATGTAATACATGTCTCATGAAATAAATGGCTCTACAAAGCATCGAACGATAAAGCTAAGAGAAGATAATATTTTCCAATATTATCTGTAGCTTAAGATAGTTTCACTTCAAGTATCAAGCGCTTTATACCAATCTGGGCCGTAACTAAACTCGAGGCCGAAATATGCTTGGTCATTAACCCTGCAAGCAAATTCGGCTAACAATGGCTTCTATACCCAGGCCACCAGCAGATGCCGATGATGATAAGGCTCGCTAAACTCATCTCCTCGGTTATAAACAGTAGCACGGTTCACCTGCCAGCCCAGTAAGCAGACTGCTCACGACTTTCATTATTCACCAGACTGAAATGATTCAAAAGTGAAAGACCTTGATATAGAACGAACTTCAAACTGTTTCAAATGCAGAACAAGGGAAGGTATTTAAGCTTTGGTACAGCCCAAAAAGAAAAATACCCCGGCTATAAATAACCGGGGTAAACCAAACTAGGTGATGGTTTTAAGGCTGACATTGTTTTAGTTCTTAAACCGTCTGTCAGCATTGATGCAAAATGCTTTTAGCTGCTCTGTATAGCACAATAGAGAGGGGTCATTCTCGATTACACTATAGGACTCAGAACTTTTGAATCAACTGCCAGCAATTGTATTAAAACGAGAACAAACTTCAACTGAAATGATTTTAAGTTGTTTAGCCAAGGCTAAATTCAGCTTGACTAAACAATGTACAGCAGGGATTAAGTGATTGAATAAAAAGCACTTAAGAACTCACTACATTAGCAAGATTTCACACTGTTCAAAATATAAAACAATGTTTCTCCATTTTACTTACGTTTTGCATACAATTCTTTTAAAGGCGCATCCCAATATGGCGGTGTACCGATATGATCTTTTATAAAATCAATAAAGGCACTGACCTTTGGTGCTAAGTGTTTACGTCTTGGGTAAACCGCTTGTAATGGCAAATGATGAGTCAACTGCCAGTCTTCAAGAATTGGCACCAGAGTCCCCTTTTCCAGCTCATCTTCAAGCAGATAGCTTGCTAGATAAACCACACCGAGTCCGCTTACCGCCGCCGACTTTAATGCTGGGGCATTATCGACTCTGAAATTACCTGTTACGCCAATCTCACAGTAATCATCACCTTGCTTAAATTGCCAGATACTGTGCTCATGCCATTCACCTTGATATACCAAGCAGTTATGGTCTACTAACTGCTCTGGGCGGCTAGGTACACCATGCTTCTCTACATATGATGGCGACGCGGCTAACAAGAACTGACATTTCATCAGTGGTCTTGCAACCATCCCAAGTGGCAATTGCTCTGACATCGTAAGTAGTAGGTCTAAACCTTCACTAACCACGTCGACTTTATGGTCAAGTAAGCTAACTTGAAGTTCGAGCTCTGGATGCTTAGCCATAAACTCTGGCAAAGCAGGGATGATGTGCATGGTACCGAATGACTGAGAAATACCCACTTTCAATACGCCTCGGGTAGCATCATTAAGATTATGAACGCTAGCAACAGCTTGGTCGGCATCTCTTAATAACTCTTCTCCTTGGGCATACAATAGATGGCCCGCCTCAGTTAAACTCAAGCTTCTTGTGGTACGTTGAATCAATTGAACACCAAGCTTATGCTCCAGATCGGCCACTTGGGTACTTACTTTAGACTTTGATATGCCTAACTTTCTCGCCGCAGAGCTAAAACTGCCCGCTCGAGCCACATGGGTAAAAATTGCGATTGGTTCTAAAAGTTCTAACATGTAAATCGCCTTAAGGTGTTTACGACAGTAATAGTACTTCCATCGCTAAGACATGCTGTTTTCTATTAAAAACAATATCTTAAGTGAATATATGTACGCTAGAGTAGAGTTTGTATTATGTAACCAATAGTTGGTTTTTGTTTTTATTTTTAGAAGTATACCAAAAAATCCCCATAACTCATCAAATATGTAGTTTGGGCTAGGTACAAAGGGGATCGGTAGTACAAAAGTCTAGTGAGGCTTTAAATGTAAAAACCCCTGCATAAAGGGGGGATGCAGGGGAGGTTGCAAATCAATCAAGGCAACAGCTTTACTTCATTGTTTTACCAAGCGTATATCTTAGTAACGAGTCCAGTGAAGTAATGTTTACTCAAGCATAGTGGTATTAGAGGATTCAACTAAAGGATAGCTAGCAAGTTCTGGGATCTCGTCACGCAACTGTTGCTCCAGTACCACTAAGGTTTTAAATCTTTCGCATAGCTTTTCGCCACGGGCTTCTAGATCAGCGGCTTGCTGCTCCATCTGCATCTCGATATCATCACCAATGGTTTCCATCTTTTGAGAAAAAGAGTCCATCTTCTGTTCAAAGCTATCACCGTCGCCCGACATCATTTGTGCGCCTAAAGTCATCATCATGCTGCCGAGTGAGTTCTGCACTAACTCTTCCATCTCTTGCTCAAACTCCTCTCCAAAGGCATCTTCTAGTGATGACTCTGTCGAGCCAAGGTAAAACGTATCGCCATGTTGGTACGCTACGCTTTCGATTCGTTGCTCAAGACCTGACATCATTTCGTCAATCTTAGCACCTGCGCTATCACCTAACAGTGGGGTTAACGCAAGACTCACTGCAGAAGAAGCCATTCCAACCGCATCATTAACCAGTTCAATCACCTCAGGTACTTGCGAAGAAACCTCTTGTGAATACTGACTCACTAATGCTTGCTGCTGTTTATTAAGTGACACTTGCTTGCCATTAACAAATAGCTCATCCATTTCGATGCGATACTTTTCATCACCAACCTCACTGACAATCAGTTTCTTAGGCTCTACCGTGACGTCATAATTAAGCGCGACTTCGCACTCTTTATTCATTGACTGGTCGCTATGAGCGGCAACGGTTTGTAGACTCGTTGCTGATAGCAACACGGCTGAGATCCCAACAGAGGTAAGTAGTTTTTTCATCGCATCAATCCTTTATCGCTATAGTCTGTATGATATTATTTTCAATCTTGATGTAAATAAAGCATAGACCATGCCAAACAAGCTAACACCATGTTTTTAAAGGTTATCACTTGAGTTGTATAGAGGTGATACACGCTGCTAAATAATATATTTGGCCAATTAAGCTAACAATTGGCCAAATATCAAAAACAGCTGATGTTGATACTGATGTAGGAACTAATTGTAGAAACTGACTATAGTGACTGGCTGTAGACAATTGACTGAGTAAAACTAAAAAATCGAACGGCCTAAAGTCTGACTCAAGGCTTCTAACACTGCCGTGCCCGCTAAAGAGTTGCCATTGGCATCAAGCTCCGGAGACCAAACACATACAGACATGTCACCAGGGATCACCGCGATAATGCCACCGCCGACACCGCTCTTACCCGGCATACCGACGCGATAAGCGAACTCACCCGCACCGTCATAAAGGCCGGATGTGGCTAATAACGCATTTAACTGCCGATTCTGTACAGGACTAATTAACTGTTTACCAGCAAGGCTTTTACCTGAGTTAGCTAAGTAAAACATAGCACGGGAAAGATCTGCGCAGCTCATGCGAAGTGAGCAATAGTGAAAGTAGCTGTGCAACACAGTATCAACGTCGTTATTAAAATTACCGAATGATTTCATCAAGTAAGCTATCGCGGCGTTTCTTGCGCTGTGTTGATATTCAGATGCGGCAACGATTTTATCGTATCCCACTCTATTGTTTTCACTTAAACCACGAACAATCTCAAGCATACGGTGCTTAGGCGCACCTAAACGACTTTGCAAAAGATCGGCAATAACCAGCGCACCAGCATTGATAAATGGATTTCGCGGTAAGCCTTTTTCCAATTCAACTTGAACTAAAGAGTTAAAAGAATGGCCTGAGGGTTCTTTACCGACTCTCGACCAAATCTCATCTTCTTCATACAGCATTAGCGCCAAGGTAAGACTAAATACCTTAGAAATACTCTGAATTGAAAAGGGCTCGAGATAATCTCCAGCCCCTATAGTGACACCGTCAGAGGTCGTCACTGCAATACCTAACTTATTAGCATCAACTTGGGCAAGGGCTGGAATATAGTCAGCCACTTTACCCTGTCCTAGAAGAGGTCGTACTTTTTCTAGGATCTCTTCAAGTAATGCCAATTCAGGCATTAGCCCCACCAAATATCGTAAAGCTCGCCAATTTCGAGATCAGATACAGGTTGAGCGTCAAAGAATGCTTTAACTGCAGCTCGGTGCTCTTCTGTACACTTGCCGATACCTTGAGTGGCAATAATACCTTCCCACTCTTTGTGTCCACCGCCGTGATAACCTAGGTCGTTAGGTTCAATCACTTCATCGATAAACTGATCAACGATTGCATCAATTTGCTCTTCTGTTACTGACTCATTAAAAATCCAGTTAACGTCAAATCCAAACTCTTGGAACTCATCAACGCGTAATTTCTTACGTAAGCGACGGCTACGGTTTGCTGCCATGGTTGTTCTCCTAGATAGCTTATTTACAGTATATAAATTCGGTTTAGCGCTTAAACACGCTCAAACATAAGATCCCAAACCCCATGACCTAAACGGTGGCCACGCGCTTCGAATTTAGTCAATGGACGATGATCTGGACGTTCAACAACATCACCTGTCGCAGATTGGTTTTTATAACCAGGCGCGGCATTCATCACTTCTAGCATATGTTCGCTGTAGTTTTCCCAATCTGTTGCCAGATGGAATACACCGCCAACTTTAAGTTTCTTGCGGATCAATTCAGCAAATGGTGCTTGAACGATACGGCGCTTATGATGACGAGTTTTATGCCAAGGATCTGGGAAGAACAATTGCACACAAGCCAGACTGCCTTCAGCAATGCTATTTTCAAGTACTTCAATTGCATCATGGTGATAAACACGTAAGTTAGTCACGCCCGCTTCAGCAGCTTCTGCCAAGCATGCACCGACGCCGGGTTTATGCACTTCGATACCGATAAAGTTAAGCTCAGGAGCCGCCTTAGCCATTTCTACCAATGACGCGCCCATGCCAAAGCCGATCTCTAGAACGGTATCTGCTTCACGACCAAATACTTCGACTAAATCAATCGATTCTGGAGTGTAATCTAGGCCCATGATTGGCCATTGCTGCTCCATTGCTTGAGCTTGGCCTTTAGTTAAACGGCCCTCTCTCAATACAAAGCTTCTCACTTTGCGAAGGTATTTACCTTCTTCATTGAATTCAGCGGTTGTTACGTCGCTCATTTTCGCCCTCGCTTAAGACAGCATAATTTAAAAAAGAAAGGCATTATCCAAAGTTCAACCTTCAGTGCAAGCCTTATTGTGGCGAAATTATACCAATAATCTCAGTTTGTGCGAGCAGTGCCTTTGCTTTACAGCTAAATAAGCCATATTTTGCTTACAACTCCAGCCACTTTGCCATAAAAAGCCCTGTGCTTTGCTTGTTTAAACCCTAGGCTAAAGTTACACTGCGCCGATGAAAACTACCGCGCTTTTTTCAACAAGAATTATCGAATGGTACGACAACTTTGGTCGTAAACAACTTCCTTGGCAACTCAATAAAACCCCATATAAAGTATGGATTTCAGAGATCATGCTCCAGCAAACGCAAGTTGCTACGGTTATCCCCTATTTCGAAAAGTTTATCGCACGATTTCCAGATATTGATAGCCTAGCCTGTGCCGAGCAGGACGAAGTGTTGCATCACTGGACTGGACTTGGTTATTACGCGCGCGCCAGAAACCTACATAAAGCCGCACAAATAATGCAGTCTGATTTTAATGGCGAGTTTCCAACTCACTTTGATGATGTTTTGGCATTACCTGGTATTGGTCGTTCAACGGCAGGTGCAGTGCTTTCGCTATCTTTAGGACTCAACTTTGCTATTCTCGACGGTAATGTGAAGCGTGTTTTAGCTCGCCATGGTGCAATCGAAGGCTGGCCAGGTAAAAAACCTGTCGAGCAGCAACTTTGGCAATTAACCGAAATGTTAACCCCAGCTAAAGATATTCAAAAATATAATCAGGCCATGATGGATATTGGTGCAACAGTCTGTACGCGCTCCAAGCCTAACTGCGCCCAATGCCCTGTAGCCATAGACTGTAAAGCCCAGTTAAGTGGCCGGCAGACCGAATATCCAGGTAAAAAACCAAAGAAATCCATTCCAGAAAAGTTTGCTTGGCTATTAGTCATAGAAGATGAGCATCAAGTGCATCTTGAGAAACGACCACCCGTGGGTATTTGGGGCGGTCTCTGGTGCTTTCCTCAATTTGCAGAGCGCGCCGAACTCGACGCTTATATTAAAGACAAGCAACTAAAAATGACCTCGCAACAAGAGTTAGTCGGTTTTAGACACACTTTTAGCCACTTTCACCTCGATATCCAGCCGGTGTTGGTCCGAGTAAGTGGTATTAGCAATAACCAGATCATGGAACAAAGTTCCGCGCTCTGGTATAACTTATCTCATCCACCTAAAGTTGGTTTAGCCGCCGCTACTGAGCGAATTCTGGCTGACTTAGGTTCTGTATTAATTAAGGAGTAATCATGGCTCGCACAGTAAACTGCGTGTACTTAAACAAAGAAGCAGAAGGCCTAGGTTTTCAGCTTTACCCAGGTGACTTGGGCAAGCGTATTTTCGACAATGTCAGTAAAGAAGCTTGGGCACTTTGGCAGTCAAAGCAAACCATGCTGATCAACGAAAAGAAACTGAACATGATGAATGTTGATGACCGTAAGTTCTTAGAAGAGCAGATGGTAAACTTTTTGTTTGAAGGTAAAGATGTCGAAATTGAAGGCTACGTGCCGCAAAAAGACGACGAGTAACTGACTGTTTAGCATTAGTTCGAGCTGGTCGCAGCTTTAGTCTGCGCCACAATGTAACGTCATCAAAAACGCCGCTTAAATTAATTTAAGCGGCGTTTTGTTTTATCTATTTAAAGCACTTTTTGGTGACTTGAAATTACTTACGAATTCCTTCTACCACTAAATCTAAAACCACATTAGCTGATGCTGGCCCTAAATCGACTTTAACGTCATAGTCTTTTAAGGCAAATTCAGTGCTGCCAACAAAACCTGAACGATAGCCGCCCCATGGGTCACTGCCCTCACCTATTATTTTGGCATCTATGGCTAACGGCTTTGTGACACCATTAAAAGTAAAGTCACCATTAATAACAAAATTGCCGTCGCCCTTGTCTACTGCTGATGTTGATACAAAGCTTGCCTGCGGAAATTTGCCCGTATTTAAGAAGTCGCCACTACGTAAATGCTTATCTCGCTCAGCATGATTAGAATCGACGCTGGCTGTATTAATGGTCACATTGACTGTAGAATCTGCAATATTGTTGATATCGAAGCTAAAATCACCTGCAAATTGATTAAAACGGCCTACCACAAAGCTATAACCTAAATGGCTTACTTTAAATTCGATAGAGGCATGCGCGCCCTCTGTATCTATCACATAGTCTGCGGCTTGCGCGGTACTTACCATACTCATAGAAGTGGTTACTGATGCTGTTAATGCTAGAGCTAAAAATTGGCTGTTCATATTCTATCCTTGTTTATCGTGCGCTCGATTAAATGAGCTAAATCGTTTGAGCTGGTTAATCTTTGCTGCCATAGCGGCGTAACTTTAAGGCCCTATGGCAATGGCTTAATCATTCTGCTTAGGGTTTTGTCTTTATCAATATAGTGATGTTTGAATGCGCCTATAGCATGAATAACCACCAGAGCAATTAGCCCATAAGCTAAATATTGATGAATAGCCCCAGCGATATCGGCTTGTTTGCTTATCAACTCACCAAAACTTGGCACCTCTAACCAATCAAATATCCAAATACCTCTGCCATCCGCCGTCGAAATGAGATAACCACTGAGCATAATCAGCAGCATTAATAGATAAAGTGCATTGTGCGCTAAGTGAGCTGCACGCTTTTCCCAAGGCTTATGGGTCGTCAACTCGGCCGGTTTAACCGAAAAATAACGCCAAACGAGTCTAATTAAAGTCAGTAGCAGCAATAACAACCCAATACTCTTATGCAGGTGGGGGGCAGTTTGGTACCAACTGCTGTAATAGGTTAAATCGACCATCCAAAAGCCGACGGCAAACAGTCCAATCACAGCGATGGCTGATAACCAATGGATCAAAATGGCCACCAAGCCGTAAGAGTTATCTGTATTGCGAAACATAATTTTCCCAGCACCTAGTTAATGAACCCATCATACAAACTATTTTTAAACATAAAACCAGCAAATTTAGGCGGTTAAATTCTATTTTTTAGAAAGGTTTTGCTCGATAGCTAAGCAAACTGCTCATGGTTGAATAAAGCAGCTCAAACATCGCGGTATTACTATTGCTGTTTTCGTTAACGCTTTATTAATAGCGCAACGGTTAATCAATTGATGAGCGCATGGGCTCAGTTGATTGTTCTGATTTATCAAGCTGCACACAAACTAGCCGAACAATCATTAATGAGTAAAAAAGCCCTTGCAGGATTTTATATCCCGCTATAAGATACGCGCACTCCAAACGGGACAGGCCTTAACGCCATCTAGTTTGCAGTAGCAAATCTAACGTTTACATTTATGTATCGCTAGTTGCCCGAATAGCTCAGTCGGTAGAGCAGAGGATTGAAAATCCTCGTGTCCCTGGTTCGATTCCGGGTTCGGGCACCAACATTTTTTAATGAGTGACTTAACAATAGTTAATTGACTTGTTAAGCAAATAAGCCGGCATAGCTCAGTTGGTAGAGCAACTGACTTGTAATCAGTAGGTCCCGAGTTCGACTCTTGGTGCCGGCACCATAAAAACAAAAAAGCCACTCAATAGAGTGGCTTTTTTGTATCTAAAATCAGCAAGCATATTCCCAAAGCTATACCCAATCTATACCTAAGCTACATCACTCAATAAATTATCTTTCGATCACACCAGGGATTGCTCACCTGACTGAATAATTTATGTCAGGTAGCCACTGTAACTCATGCATACTTAACTATCACAATTAATATGATGAAACCTGATTTAGCCAAACCCAATGTGACGCAGCCCGATTCAATCGACTTCGAATGACTGCAACCTACCCTTTTTAGCTATAGCTTACTTTTGCTAACGCCTTTTGCTAAATTCTGCTTAGCTTACTAATGAACTTACGACTGAAACTGACGGCTTTGCTTACTGTTTAAATCGCAAGCATCATGATTCGGTTATTTTTCATAGCACCTAGCGTTCATAGCACCTAGCGTTCATAGCACCTAGCGTTCATAGTATCTTGCTTTGCCAGCAAACATATTTACCTGACTTACCCCTTTGCAGCGAAAGCTTACAGCTCATAGTGGCAAAGCAAATGGCGCCACTGCGCAAATAAAGCTCAAGCAGCCTTAAAAACAAGCGCAAACCTCGGGGAGAGCTTATTTGTTGCGCAGTTGCACACTTAGGTACTTGCACCTTCAAAAACATCGCTATATTATACGCGCACTCCAAACGGGACTGGCTTTAACGCCATCAAGTTTGCAGTAGCAAATCTAACGCTTACATTTAGTAGCGATTAGTTGCCCGAATAGCTCAGTCGGTAGAGCAGAGGATTGAAAATCCTCGTGTCCCTGGTTCGATTCCGGGTTCGGGCACCAACATTTTTTAATGAGTGAGTTAACAATAGTTAATTGACTGGTTAAACAAATAAGCCGGCATAGCTCAGTTGGTAGAGCAACTGACTTGTAATCAGTAGGTCCCGAGTTCGACTCTTGGTGCCGGCACCATAAAAACAAAAAAGCCACTCCTTCGAGTGGCTTTTTTGTGTCTGTAATTTAACAATGTATTCTTAGTCGACATGCGGTTAACGTTTAAAACACTACTGGTGCTGCTCCCCCTTTAACAGGTAATCAAAGTCAGTATAAAGATTTGCTTCCTCAGCCAGAGCTTAGCGCTGCAGAGGCAAGGCCATTCATGGCTCTTCGGTAACTGCGCCTGCGTTACTCAGCCTCCTATATTCATATAGCCTTGTATTCATATAGCCTTGTTTTCATATAGTCGTGTATTCATACAAGCTTGCATTTATGATATTTCCAGCAGCAAACCTTAACGGATAGAGGAAATGTCTTATGTATGTCGGGAACATACAAGACCATGTGGTTTGCAACGAGTGAAGAGCATAGTCATTTTACGTTTAAGCTCGTTACACAGTATCAGAGCCGCTAAAACTTGCCTGTAAGGAGCGTTTTTGCGGCCTCCTTCTGCATTGAATAGGCTCAGAAGGAAACAACTATTATGTCATCCATTCGCCTTGAAAGAGTTTGCCAAGAAACACTCTGAGTAGATCAACTTCTTATACTGATTGGTATAATGAGCCTTCAGTCAGTGGTTATTTTCAAAAGCCACCTGTTAGCAATAGCTAACCCACGCAATAAAATCGTCATCATTAACTGTCTTAATCTGTGTCTAAGCGCACTATCTTGAGCAGTACTTGAGCAATGACAGTGGTAAATAACTTACTTTAGACAGCTTTAGATTGCGATTCGTCGCCACAAAACAAAAAAGCACTTGCACCTTATAAAACATCACTATATTATACGCGCACTCCAAACGAGACAGGCTTTAAATGCTGTGTTTGAAGTAGCAAATCTAACGCCTACATTAGTAGCGATTAGTTGCCCGAATAGCTCAGTCGGTAGAGCAGAGGATTGAAAATCCTCGTGTCCCTGGTTCGATTCCGGGTTCGGGCACCAACATTTTTTAATGAGTGACTTAACAATAGTTAATTGACTGGTTAAACAAATAAGCCGGCATAGCTCAGTTGGTAGAGCAACTGACTTGTAATCAGTAGGTCCCGAGTTCGACTCTTGGTGCCGGCACCATAAAAACAAAAAAGCCACTCAATAGAGTGGCTTTTTTGTATCTGTAATTGCTCATCATTTAAAGTTCTTAATACTAAAGAAAAATCTAACGAGATAGACGCCTAACCTCCCATGCGTCTCCTATAGCACTCTAGCACTTTGTATAAGCGTTATGTTGTTCCTGAACGCTTTTCCCACCTTTGCCATGCTTTGCCCTTAAAAAAACAAAAAGGAGCCCTTAGGCTCCTTTATGGATCAAACCTCAACATTAAAGAGGCATGACAGAGTGACTAAGCTGATTACCAGCTGCGCATCTTATGGCCTTTTAAGGCGTAGAATAAGATAAACAGATAACAAGGTAAGCCAACCCAATACGCAACCTGTGTATTGTCTGCAAAGTAGGCCACTTTACCAAATACCAAAGGTAAGATTGCACCACCTGAGATCCCCATGATTAATAGAGCTGAACCTTGAGCCGTGTACTTACCTAAACCTTCTAGTGCTAACGGCCAGATTGATGGCCATACAAGTGCATGAGCTAAACCCATCATAGCGACAAATGTCACCGTATCAGGGATCACCGGAATACCGCTCCAGCCCCAAAGAATATCAGCAATCATTGTGCTTTCACGAGAACCTAACGCAGCACCAATAATACAGGCAATCCCCGCTAGAGCTGAGCCAAGTAGTGCCTTTTCTTGACTAATAAACTTAGGAATACAAGTCACACCAATAATGTAGCCAAACACCATAAACACCATGGTGTAAGACGTCAGTGAAGCAAAGTTATTTACCCCTAAACTCTCACCGTACAAACCAATTGTGTCACCAGCAATAACCTCGACACCAACATAAGCAAACAAAGCAACTGCGCCTAGTACCACTTGTGGAAAGTGAGTAATACCACCCTTTTCTTGATGATCATCAGCCACTTCAAACTCTAGCTCTGGCAGCGATGAAAACTTAACTAAACCAATTAAGAACGTCAGTGCTATAGCCATATAAATATAAGGCATCACCAGTCTTGATGATAGCTCATTGATCTGCGCTAAACGGTCGGCCTCGCTCAATGCCGCTAAGTGATCGGCAGTAAAATTTTCAAAACCTGATAATACCAATGCAGTAAATAAGATAGGTACGATGACACCAGCACCTTTGTTAATCAAACCCATAATACTAATACGCATTGCGGCGCTTTCTTTAGGGCCAATATGCACAACATAAGGGTTAGATGCGGTTTGCAAAATGGTCAATCCCGTACCCAATACAAATAACGCTCCTAGGAATAGGATAAAGTTGGCACTCTGGGCAGCGGGAATAAAGAGTAATGAGCCAACAACCATAATAGCTAGGCCTATCGCCATACCATTTTTATAACCCGTCTTCTTAAGTATCGATGACATTGGTAGTGCCATCACCGTATAAGCTATATAGAACGCAAACGTAACAAATAACGCTTGGAATTCATTAAGCTCACAAATGATTTTAAGGAAGGGGATCAGTGAGCCATTAAGCCAAGTCACAAATCCGAAGATGAAAAAGAGCACACCTATAATGGTCATAGGCAGTAAGCTGCTCTTGGGGCTAACTTGAGCCTGAGTCGTTGCTGTCATGTATTAAACCTGCTTCTTATAGTAATTGATTTTATGATACCAGATTAAACTGCTACCCCATCCTTCATTGATACCACTTAGCTTTTGCAGACTGTCATCTGCTTATATTCTGTGCTTAGCTTTTTAACGTAGTGCTAATTCAAAGCCCAATGTTTCATCGATGTTAAAGCATTATTGCAAAAAAGACAACGCTGTCATTTTTACTTAAACAACCTATTTAACTTAGTTAAAGTTGCCTCCCCGCTTACTCCCAGGCAGTATAAAGCCCAAGCTTTAGATTTAACTTAAGAGTAAGTTTAAGGCTAACAACTTAAACCTTGATGAAAATCTCGCGCTTATACATCCAGTAAAGTACCAACCACTGCACCAATAATAAGCCTATAACGCTTGCTAATGCCTGCGCATTCTCAGGCAAACTTAAAATCACGCCACCAAATAAGCTGCTTGCGGTGTAGTTCCAATTTACGATACTCGAAGCAATATAAATCACAATTGAGTTGCAGCCAATGACCGTAAATAAAAAGGCCCATTTCTGCACTTTAATGACATCAATGATGGCGTAAAACAGTGCCAAGAGCAGTATGCTCCAACCCGATGTCACTAAGGTAAAACTGCTGGTCCATAGGGTTTTGTTCACAGGAATGAGAGGAGATAACAACCAGCCTCCCCCAACGAACGCGATACCCGATGCCATTAATATAGCCACTTTATACCAGTCACCTTGAGCATGGGGCTTGACGATAAAGTGCCCCACAAACACTCCTATTAAGCCATTAACTACAGCAGGGATCGTCGAGAGTATACCTTCTGGATCAACCGCCGCATTTTGATAAGTCGCTCCAGGTAAAAACAAACTATCAACTGCCGCATTAATTGAGCCCGTCACAGTAAATGGACCTGTGTCATCAAGGGATATAACGGGAAAGGCTTGTAGTAAAGCATAACCAATTAGCACTGTAATCGCGGTGATAATTTGTGTCCGCAAGCTAGTGTGCCAAACCAGTAAAGCACAAAAAAACCAAGCAAACGCGATTCTGCCTAACACACTGGCATAGCGAACGTCGCCAGCAGAAAATGGTGCCCCTGTACCCCAGCCATGGTTATAAATCACGCCAAAAAACAGTAATAACAGCAGTCGTTTTACCGCATGTTTATATAAAGGAAAACGTTGAGGTATTGGCAACTTATCAAGGCGTTTTGGTGACAAGCCTAATGCGACACCTGACAGGAAAATAAATAACGGGAAAATTAAGTCGTAGAAGGTAAAGCCGTTCCAAGCACTATGATGCATTTGCGCGTCAAACCACTTAAAGCCAGCCCAACCAGTCATCACCAACAAAGCAGCAAAAATAGCTTCGCCACCTAAGATCCAGAACATATCAAAGCCACGTAATGCATCTAAAGACTTGAGCCTAAGCTTTACTCTGGGCTTTTCATTTGATTGGGGGTTATTTGTTATTATTGTCATGGTAACGACCCTTTCTACGACTTTTTATAATGGGTATAAATCAAAGCCTTTGTTTTTCAAGTTAGTATTCACTACTGAGGCTTTGATTGACAGCTTCGTTGTTAACTGTAAATTCTTAGATACTGAGTACTTGAGTGCTGAGCTCCTAAATACAGAGCTCTAAAATGCTTAGTGATTGAGCCCTTGGATACATAATCCTTGAGTACTTAATCCTTGAGTACTGAGGTCTTGAATGCAAGGCTCTTTGCTACAGAGCCCTTAGTAGCAAAGCCCTTAGCAACAAAGTCTTTAATAGAAAAAACCTTAATAAAAGAGCACTTAACAGACGAATGTCTAACACTTAGGCTCTACATAAGCTCGATAACATAGCTCATCTAGACAGCAGCACCTAGACCAGAGAATCCAGATAAGAGTATCTAGACAGCCTAACGCTTAAAAACTCGCTCACCAGCAATGAAGGTTTGCACGGCATCATAGTTATTATCAACCAGCACCATATCGGCTCGGCCGCCAAGCTTAAGTGTTCCCATCTTGTCACTAATACCTAAAAATTCAGCTGGGTATAGCGATGCCATTCGCAGTGCTTCTGCAGGCTCAATACCCAACATATTGATAGTATTAGCCACCGCACCAGCCATATCGAGCACGCAGCCCGCAAGCTCACCCGTTACAGCGTTGAGCCTGTCGCCAACACGCAGCACCTGAGTACCAAAGAGCTCAAAGCTGACCTCCTCCTCCAAGCCGACTGGCGGCATTGCATCAGTCACTAACATCACCTTACCTTTAGGCTTGGCATTGATTGCGACTCTTGCCGAAGCAGGGTGAACATGGTGACCATCAACAATCAAGCCACACCAGGCATCCTGGCTCTCAAGCGCAGCACCAACCATGCCAGGATTTCTTGAATCTAGTGCAGACATAGCATTAAACAGGTGAGTAAAACCTGAAGCGCCAGCTTTGAGTGCTCTTTTCACCGTCTCGTAATCTGCATTAGAGTGGCCTAGACACACTCTTACATCAGCTTTAACTAAGGCCTCTATGACTTCAGAACTCACATTTTCAGGTGCGAGAGTAACGACTTTGATGCCTAAATCTTGACGACTAAAAACCTCAAGTTCCGCATCTGAAATGCGTCTAATATGAGGCTGTGGGTGCACACCTTTTTTAGGCACACTTAAATGGGGCCCTTCAAAGTGAACACCTACAACTCCTGCACTGTTTATCGTTATCGCCTCTGCAACGGCATCAGCAGCTTGACGCATAACACTGACATCATCGGTAATTAACGTCGGTAGAAAAGCCGTAGTGCCAAATTTAGCATGAGCTTGGCCAATGGTTTCAATGCCTCGTAAGCTCGGAGAGGCATTAAATAACACCCCACCACCGCCATTAACTTGTACGTCAATAAAGCCTGGTGCAATAAGGCCGCTTACGCGTGACTCGCTGGCCCCCTGCACCGTATCAAACGCCAATATATGGCCGTCTTCAAACGTGATAGGCAAGTCAGTATGGAATCGAGTTCCGTCAAACACGCGATCTGCAATTATCGTCTGCTTCATTTTATTCTCGCTTACTCAAATATGGCGCCATTGAATTGTTTTCTATCTGCTATACATGCCCGCGCTTAAGCCTTCGCATCTTGCTGCTGAGCATAAAAGGCTGCGCCCCACTCTGGCGGCTGCAGTGTTGGTGAAAGTCTACCTAATACATCTTCGTCTAACCAAGCTGCTAGTGGTTCAGCTAATCCACCAATCATAGAAAATCGAGGCGGATTTAACTCAAATAACTTTCTAGCTAGTTCGCTTATATAGCCTGCGCCTTCACGCACTATGTCCAGAGCGACGCCATCATTTTGCGCCGCACATTCAAACACAATTCTAGCAAGCTTGGCGTAGGTACTTGATGACTGCCCAGCGAGGTTTTCAACAATGCCTAATGCACTATTAACCTCAAAGTATTCATAGAGTCGCTGACTTAATAAGGTTTTCTCACCAAAGCCATCTAAATCTAATAACGCGCTTTCACTCGCCTTAAGCCCCAGCCAAGCGCCACTTCCCTTATCACCTAAGGCAAAGCCGTGGCCGCCTAAAAACAGCTCTTTATCTGCTACGCGAGCGTAACCACAAGAGCCTGTACCTGTGATAATAACCGCGCCATCTAGGCCTTGATGTGCACCAATACAGGCTGTGTGTAAGTCGGTAGTCAAATACATACTGGCAAACGGATGCTGCCAAGTGGCGATATCTTGATACAGCCTAGGCACATTCACTCCGGCTAATCCAAGGCCTGCGATTAAACGCTTGCTATCGGCGGGAGTCAGACCCGCATCAGCCAATGCCAGTTGGCTAGACTCTTCAATGGATTGAAATGTTTGAGCTAAACCATGAAGGGGATTGGCGCGCCCTGCGACACCCGTACCGAGAACTCGATAGTCACGAGTGTAAATTGTTGCACGGCACTTACTACCACCACCGTCGATTCCTATGTATAGGGACTCTTCTTTCGTCTGGCTCATGCCCATGACAGACCTCTTTATTGTTCTCATTCTTTTAGTGCAGAATGGATCTAGGTTTTATATACGCGAATTGCGAATAAAGCCCACCAAGTTAACCTCATGTTACAACAACAATGACAGCGTTGTCATTTGTTTTTTAAACTTGCTCACAAAAACCAAAAAAACGCAGCAACGCCTTAGCACTGCTACGTTCAAGCTTAGTTAATACTTACATTTACAACCAACACACCTGTTGAGTAATTGTTACTTAACAATTAGAGCGCGCCCTTTACGCTTACCGTCAGCTGCAATAACACGCACCTCAACTGGCGCGGTAACTGCTACACCATCTGAATATGCCTGCCATTGTCCTGTTGCATCACGATATTCAATACTAAGACCTGGAAAAATCACATTGGCAAACAATTTTCCATCTTTGATGACAGCACCAGCTGTAGGAACTCGATAGGCGATATCTGCTTTATCTAGCTTAAGAAGTTCTTTAGCACCTAAGGTGTTTGCCACACGGTGCCAATCATCAGCCTGAGCTTGACGCATCTCTTTAGTAAAGAAGCCACTTTGCTGATTATAAACCGCGCCTTGGTATTGATAAGGTACTTCCCACTGTGGCTTATGCCATGCACGCTCAGCGAGCATCATTACTCGAGGAAACATCATGTATTCAGCAACATCATCACTGCGCACGGTTTCGCTCCATAGCTGACCTTGAATACCCGTAAATTGCATTGAGGCTTTTAATGGTCCGCTAATGATGTTACCCGCCTCATCTTTTTTAAGCGTATCATCGGCTTCAAAAGGTAAGTTTTCGATGTCAGTCCATTGCTCTGCATTGGCTGGCAAGTTACCCGGCATAAAGCTATGTATTTTCTGTGAGTTGGTATTACGACTCGCCCAGTAATAGCCGTGCTCTTTAGGGTCGGCCTCATACGGGAAGTCAAAATATAAGACTTCAGGCTGACCTAACACAGCCTGCCAACCAAGATTAGCCTGGGTGTGAGCGCGTTGATGACCGCCATGAGCGACTACGTCCCAAATATTTGATTGGACTTGTTTGGGCATGTTTTCAGGGCGTGTATGGCTCATACCATCACTCCAGCCGGCAGCCTCTATACCTTTGTCAGCAAGTAACTTAGCCGTTCTTTCGATAAAGTAAGCACCGAGCTCTTCCATGCTAGTTACGCCTTTATCATTGTTAGCAATAAAGGCCTTACATGCTGGAGACGCTAACCAAGCACCTGCCGTTTCATCGGCACCTATGTGATAAAGGTTAAGCGGCACACCCGCTTGTTTGTGCATAGCAGCGATTTCATCAATGACTTTATTAATAAAGGTAAAGGTCGATTCCATACACACATTCAAGGTGTTGTCGTTGTAGTACTGTATTGATGAATAAACCGTTTTATCTTCGCTGTCGGACAATAGATATTGTTTTGCAGCTTCGGCTTTATCTGCAGCCATCAAAGTGCGATACCTTGCTTCCATTGACTTAATCGCTGCGCGTGAGTGACCCGGCATATCCATCGATGGGATCACTTGGATTTGTCTTGCGTTAGCGTATTTTAGAATTTCAATGTAATCGGCTTTGCTATAGTAGCCATTCACTTTAGCATCGCTAAAGGGGCCGCTGCCCAGCTGAGGCAATAAACAGCTATCTTCATTGAGATCATGACAACGCTTACTGCCAACCTCTGTTAGCTCAGGAAGATCTGCAATCTCTAAACGCCAACCTTCATCATCGGCCATGTGCAGGTGCAGCTTGTTAAGCTTGTATGCTGCCATTTGATCTAGCAGGTCTAAAATCAACTCTTTGCTATGGAAGTTACGCGAGACATCGATATGCATGCCGCGAAAATCGTAACGTGGTGAGTCTTCCACCAGCATTGGGTTAACCTCTAACGTATTGGCATCGACAAGAGATGCCAATGAGGCAAGACCATATGAGAAGCCCGCGTCATCGGCGGCAGAAATACTGATCATCTCAGGAGAAATATCCAAACGATATTGTCCTGTAGTCGCTGCTGAGGTTAATGGCAATAGCACGGTCTTGAGCCCTTTATCACTTTGACTCACACCAATTCGCGCTAATCTTTGTAGCGCAGCATCAACCGCAGCTAAGCTGACGTCATTGAGCTCGACATTTAACCCAGATTGCAGCGAAACAGGCTGACTCGCGGCTTTAATTTCAACCTTAACGGGTGTTGGTAAAATACTGTTTTCAGCCAAGGCCACGTTATTAGGCGTAGCTAAGTTATTGCGATACAATACTCCTGTTGTAGCCCATTCTAGCTTGTCGATTTCACGGCGTTTATATTGGGTTTCGCTATTACTAAAGGCACTGACATAGGGACGCACCTCCATGCCTGTTTCAGGATCAACCGTGACTTGTGTACTACGAATAATGACGGGTTCAAGGCCTTCAGCAACGATATAGTAATTTGGCATGGCATCAATTTCAGAAAGTTGCCACAGCTCGCCTCTAAACTGGATGGTTTTAGTTTCGCCGAGTGTAAGCCCTTTAAAGCCTGCAGCGGGTGTTATCTTGTGTAGATCGCCTTGCACTCGCGTAATATCAAACTCATCGCCAACGATGCTTTGAATCGGACGCATCTGAGAGAAATAGATAGACCAGTCTTTATTGCTGATATCCATTTGGGAAGTGAGCGCAATTTCGGCTAAGAAGCATCGTCCATCACTAACGTTTTTATCACAGTTATCATCGGGAACATTGGTTACAACGGTATATTGAACATCGAGGGTATCGGCAATGTTATTAAGAATTGATTGCGTCAAAACACCTTGATTGACAGTTTGCGGGCTGGATGCCTTTGAACTTGCTGGGGCTTCATTTGGGTTAGAGCAAGCACTTGCCGCTAGTGCCAATGCTATTGCGGCGACTACCACGTTAATTTTCATTACTTTCCTCGTTATCAATATTCTTATATCAAAGGTGAAATAATTTATTTTGATTTGTTTGGATTTATTTGAATTTAGTCTCGCCACTTCCTCCCCTTTAGAAGTAAGCGAACCCCTATACCAACCTACGCGTCTCTTCCATTGTGCCAGATAAAAAAATGGCCGAGTACTCATAAAGCACTCGGCCCATACTAGTTTCTGGGGAGAGACTATATAGGAGTAACAAACATCATGTTTGCCAAAAACATGAAGTAGGAGACCTCATCCTCTTCATGTAGACCTTACAAACAACCTGTCACACAAGCAGATGACAACGCTGTCATTTAAATATACACAAAAGTGTACAAAACAACTACATTTATTTGACACTTAAGCCATGAATCACTGTTAGCAATTAAAAATATCTAATAAAGCTTCTTTTAAACATGTAGTTAAGAAATTCCCCCGGTTAAAGCGATCTCCCCCCTGAGGATTAAAAAGCACTCAATGCGAGTAACGTTAACCCCATTTCATTCCTCTATTGCCTGTATCACTCGAAAACAACAAATTGCTTAGCTGTTTAAGGTCAATTATTGACAGCGCTGTCACTTATTAGTATACCTATCGCTAACAAGTAACACACATGAGTGTTAACCTACTTTAGGCTAAATAATATTTAACGACGCAATATTTACAAAGCTGTATTTATCGAGCCTGTATTTACAAAGCTGTATTTATTGAAGCTGTATTTACGAAGCTGTATTTACGAAGCTGTATTTACGAAGCTGTATTTACGAAGCTGTACTCACAGCTATTTATGCCACAGTCTAAATGGCTGTACCAAAGGACTCAGTAGAATGAACAATAATATCGTCCCTCTTAATTCTGACCATCACCTTAACTTGCTCATTAGCGAGTCACAAGATTACAGCCGTTTTGCCGATCAAAACCTGATACCTGTGGTTTTTCATGAGTTTCATCATTTGGCGATAGAGTTTCCGCTAGTATTTGTAAAAAATAGCGAAACAGGTCAATTTATTCCCGTCGCTATGATGGGGATTAAAGATAGCCTCAATCTGTACTGCCAAAATAGTAACTGGCCCGCAGCAGTTAAACCTCGTGGTTTTAATAATGCACCACTGTCTTTAGTCAAACCCAACCAAGACAGTGATAATGTTCTCGTCTGTATTGATACTAGCAGCCCTTTAGTTACCGAGTCTGATGACAGTGCTCAGCGGGTATTTAACGACGACAAAGAGCAAAGTGAATACCTAAAAAAGCGTACTCAAGCATTGCTCGAAATAGCAGCATTTAATGAACAAACAAACAATATCTGTCAGTTGCTCGCCGCAAAAGGGTTATTTAGTGTAAAGCAGCTAACAATAAAGCTTGCGCAAAGTGAGCAACCTATCAATATTGATGGTGTCTATGTCGTTGATGAACAGACTTTAAACCAGCTGAGTAATGATGAATTTTTATCACTAAAAGATAATGGATTATTACCGCTTATCTACGCCCATCTGCTATCACTGCAGCAGATCCCTCGCCTTATCGAAAAACAAAATCAGTACGACTTAACTCATTAGTTAATGTGATAATTCAGCCGTAAAGCATCTTTGTGGTTGCTACGGCTGATAGTTCGCAAATGCCAAAGGTAGACCAAATGATCGCTACGACTCCTCCAAAAAAGATAATTATTATAGGTGGAGGCACCGCCGGTTGGATGAGCGCAAGTCTTTTGCATCATGCTTGGGGCATTGCTGGCTGTAACATTACCGTTATCGATTCTGCCGAAATTGCAAAGATTGGTGTAGGAGAAGGCTCCACTCCAACATTAAAACGTTTTTTTGAAACCCTAGAAATAGCAGAATCTGAATGGATGCCCAGATGTAATGCCACTTACAAATGTGGTATTAGCTTCCCTAACTGGCTGTCTAACATTGAACACAATAGCTACTTTCATCCGTTTTATTCTGATATTGATACCAAAACAGGTCAGGCGTTTATCCATAACACTGACCTAAAGCGTCAAGGTTTTGCGGTCGATGCACATCCTGATAATTACTGGTTACAAAGCTTTTTAGCAAAAGAAAACCGCAGTCCAAACACCGATATAGCGCTCAATGGCACTATGGAATATGGCTATCATTTTGATTCTGCATTATTAGGTGAATATCTAAAAGAGCGCGCAATAAAACTAGGGGTAAAGCATGTCTCAGATACAGTCGAACATATTGAAACTGATGAAAAAGATAATATAAAGCAGCTTCTCACTCAGTCCGGTGAAAGACTTACCAGCGAGCTATTTGTTGATTGCACAGGTTTTAGCGCTTTATTAATTGGTAAAACCCTAAAAACATCATTTAAAGACTATTCAGACAGTTTGCTCAACGATAGCGCAATCGCGATCCCATCGAATATCAATAACTGTGAGCCTATGCCACCTTTCACTGAGTCCGCGGCTTTAAGTGCAGGTTGGGCATGGAAGATCCCCTTAAGTAGCCGTTATGGTAATGGTTATGTATATTCCTCAAAGTATATTGATAGCAACACAGCTGAAGCAGAATTGAGGGCACATATTGGCAATGACTGTGAAGGTATGCCTGCCAAGCATTTATCTATGCGACTCGGAAGAGTTGAAAAACATTGGCATAAAAATGTGCTAGCGGTGGGCCTTTCTCAAGGCTTTATCGAGCCCCTTGAGGCCACAGCCTTAATGGCAGTGCAATATACGCTAGAAGAGTTTATTCGCAGCTATGCAAGAGCTGAGTTAAGCCAGCAAAACCTATTTAACAGCAAGATTAATGCGATGTTTGATGCCATTAAAGACTACATTCAGGCACATTATTTTTTAAATACTCGCACCGATAGCCAATATTGGCTTGATGCACGAAACCTGCAAACCTGCTCTGACAAGCTAAAGCAAATCATAGCGGTTTGGGATTCACCTGATGGCGATCTAGAGACAGTGCTACAAGCGACACAAAGCCATACAGCCTACCTGACTCCGAGTTGGTACTGCCTGTTAGCCGGGAAAGAACGTTTTAACCCACAAAACACCAACAAGCTAGCAAGCGATAAAGCGGTTAAACTTGATAATATTATCAAATACTTTAATACCGTCACACAGCACTTTCCGCCACATCAGCAGCAGCTCCAATCCCTTTACGGTAAAGAGTGGAGAGGTTCTAATCCGTACTCTTAGTACGTTATCCCTGGATGTTATCCCTGAGTACTATTCCCCTGAGTACTATTCCCCTGAGTGCTATTCCTCTGAGTACTATTCCCCTGAGTACTATTCCCAGGTGCACGATTCTTAGATGCTCTCCGTAAGCGCTATTTGAGCATCGCTAGACGCTACACCCTTTGTAGACCATAGCGCTTAATTTTTTCAAGTAGCTCTCGGTGTTCTGGCAGGTCGCTAATTAACTGAGCTGAAACCTCATCTAGCCTTTGCTGATAGGAGCTGTTATTCAGTTCGCTTTTATCCTGATTAACCTCAGTGGTATAGTGCATGCCATAAAGCACATAGAGGTAGTTTTCTAAATCGAAAACCTCAAATTTACTAAAGAAGTCTTCTCTATTAGGTACAAAATCTTGCCAAAGGGCCAAGCGACTTTTAAGCGTATCAGACATTGTTGCGGGGCAACGATTATCAATCCAAAACTGAGAGTCGGCTCTATCTGACAAGCAATAATGCAACTTGATAAAATCAACCACTCGCTCCCAGGCATACTCCATTACATGGTTAAAACGCTGTTTCAGAACAGGTAATTGTTCTGTCGAGGTAGGAAAACGACTCGCTAACAAACCTGCTGCAAAGTCAGTTAATAAGATTGATGTGGCCTCAAGGGGCTCTAAGAAACCCTGCGCTAAACCCAATGCTACGCAGTTTTTCTCCCACGAGCGCTCACGGTAGCCGACCGTCATAGGAATAACTCTGTGCTGATGCTCAGAAAGCTTTCCACCTAGATACTTGTCCAGTTTGCTCACCGCAGTCGCATCATCCATGTATTTAGAACAGTAAACAAAGCCCACTCCACGTCGGTTGCTTAATGCAATATCCCAAATCCAACCGGCTTGATGCGCCGTAGAAACGGTGAAGGGAGGAATAATATCGTCACTTGCGGTAGCGACTTGAACCACAACAGCTTTATCGACAAACAACTCCTCAGCCTTACTGATAAACGGCACCTTTAATGAACCGTCAATTAACAATGAAGCGAAGCCTGAACAGTCGATATAAAAGTCAAAATCAAGCGTACCACTGGTATCTGTCACTAAAGACTTGATTTCGCCCTCTTCACCTAATACGACCTGTTTTACGTTCGCACGAATAAGTTCGACTCCAAAGCGCTCTGTTGCATTTTCTCCTAACAGCTCAGCAAACTTTGCCGCATTAAGGTGATAGGCATACCCCAAACGACCACTGTACTCTGGATCTGTGATCGCTTTAGGGGCTTTATATACCTCGCAAACTGCGTGTTGAGGCGATATAGTTCCTGCGTAAGCGCGATCTTTTTTAGACAACCATTGAGCCGTTAACGCTTCTCCCATTGCCGCAGGCATATCAAAGAGGTGATGATAAAAGTTTTCCTCACCATGGCTGTTTTTATCAAGCCAATTAACAAACTTTATTGATTGCTTGAAAGTCACATCACAGCGACGAATAAACTCTGCCTCACTGATCCCAAAACTGTTAAGCGATTGACGAATAGCAGGGACAGTACCCTCACCGACCCCTATAGTAGGAATATCAGGAGACTCGATTAAAGTTACCGATAAGTGCTGATTGCTTAGCGCAGCCTTACCTAAGTGATTCGCAGCCAGCCAACCTGCTGTGCCGCCACCTACGATAGCAATTCTTTTAATATCCATAGACCCTCTCAATATTCTTGAGTCAAAAAGACCAATACCAAACTAGCACACACTAAGTATTTAATATTTGGCATTTAGCATTTAGCATTTAGCATTTAGCATTTAGCATTTAGCATTTAGCATTTAGTTCTTAGCACTCCAATAAAAAATGCCAATTATCAGATTGTTATTTAATAAAAAACCCAGCAAATGCTGGGCTTTTTGATGACAACTATATTGTATTGATTAGAAGCGCAATGCTACGCCAACTTTGTAACGTGCTTCGCCCTCAAAGCTCCACACTGGGTAGTCAGCTTTAAACTCTGGGATAACCTCTGCATCAAGCGGGGCTACACCCGTTTGAACGCTATCTTCTTCCAAAATATTAACCGCTTCGAACGTCACGTCCATCCACTCTGTTACGCTGTATGATGCACTCAAATCAAGTGTCCCATATGCTTCGTGCTGGCGGTTACCGTAGAAACCTGGCAGCTCACGCATCATGTACTCACTACGCCAGTTATAGGCTACACGTGCAGATAACGCATCCATCTCATAAAAGCCAACCAAGTTAACAGTGTGCTTAGATGAATCAGAGAACACACCCACTTGATCTGGATAGTTTTCTGATGGAGAGCTCGCATCAGCGAAGGTATAGTTTGCCGAGTAACCTAGACCATTATCAAAAGAGTCTTGAAGCTGTAGTTCAACACCTTCAATTCGACCACCTTCGGCATTGTACTTCTCACTCACTGTCCAGCAGTCAAATACGCCTTCACCACAAGCACTTGGGTTACCATTATTTTCCCAATCAGCTTTAACATCATTATCGTCAATACCAATCTGCTGATTAAGCTTTTGACGAGTAGAAATGAATGAGTTCACGTCTTTAATAAAGTAGGTAATCGCCGCAAGCCCTTCGCCACCGAAATACCACTCAAGGCTCACGTCAGCCTGTGTCGCTTTAAATGGGTCTAGTGAGACAGAACCTTTATTTAACTTCTCATTACCAGGAACACCATCGTTTAGCCCTGGTAAGGTCGATGTCGCAAACAACTCAGAGTAGTTAGGACGAGACATCACCTGCGCGGCGGTTGTACGTAAAATCAAATCTGAAGTTAAATCAAAGGCAATATTAATGCTTGGTAATACATCGCTGTAGCTGGCTTTATCAGTACTTAAATTATCAGCAAACTGGCCGGTATCGCTCAATGCATAATAATCTGACCTCACATCACTAGATACATAGCGTAGACCGACGTTACCGCGAATACCTTCAGACTGGAACGTCGCCATGGCGTACATAGAGAAGTTTTTCTCATTCAGCGTTCCATAACCTGACTTATCACGCTCAAAACCTGTAATAGCGGCATTCGCATCGTTGATCATTGCATCAAAGTTAGGTTTTGGCAGAGTAAAGCCTGCACCTGATGAAATTGTACCGTTGTAATAATATGATGGGTCACGCACTGCAATATCACCGACAATTGCAAGATCGGTTTGCTGTGTTACGTCATGATCTGCATAACGAACGCCCGTCTTGAATGAGGTAATTGCACCTAACTCAACAGGGATCGTGAAGTTTAAATCTGCATAGGTTTCTTCGTCACTGTTTGGCTGCTTCTTCAATGCCCAAGCAGATGTTGACAGGTCGCCATTGAAATCACCTGCATCAAAGTCTTGCTTAGCGATATCGATGTCAATAATCTTACCGGTGGCATCATAACGACCAGCAAAGTCACCCGGTTGGCCAATTGAGCCACCGTAGTTAGAGGTTAAGCTGGTACCACCATCTGATTTAGTGTTACCCACACGGCCATCAACAGTAAAGTTTTCAGCTTCATAGTTAAAATCAAAATCAAGCGTGTCAGATGTCATTTTTGCTTTACGTGCCCACGTTTGGGCCCAAGCAAATCCACCTTCACCAGTATGAGTAATATCAGTACAAACGCCTGCGGCATTGACTTGATTACAGGTATTCACGCCTTGCTGAGTCGGGAATAGGAAGATAGAGGTATTGGCGTTATTGGCTTTCATCTCTAAGCCGGTATAAGTCAGACCAAACTCTAGCGCATCGGTTGGACGATACTGTGCAGCCACATTGATAGCGGTACGTTTACGGTCTTGCTGGAAAGTAGATGGAACTATTTCACCCCAACCAAGCAGTGTTTCAATACCGTTACGCTGGTAGTCAGTTTCAGAACCTGCTGCTGAGACTAAAACACCAAAGTTTTCATCATCATTTTTCCAGCTATAAAGACCAGAAAGCTCAGGGTCGATACTTTCTGAAATCGTACCATAATCGCCTTTTGCGCTAACAAAAACGGTGTTTGCATCTAAATCCAGTGGTTTACGAGTCTTAACGATTACCGTACCACCAATACCACCTTCAGGAAGGTCTGCTTGAGATGACTTGTAAACTTCAATGCCACTCACCATTTCAGGCGGTAGCAGTGAATAATTAAAGCTGCGGTCGATAGCTTGCTGATCGAACCAACCTGTTGATGCAACAGCGTGGCCATTTAATAAGGTACGGGTCAATTGGCTTGATGCACCACGAATGGAAACCTGTTGGCCTTGGCCAAACTGACGGTTAACCGTAACACCCGGAATACGAGCGAGTGACTCACCCACATCGCCATCGGGAAACTTACCAATATCTTCTGCGGTAATGGCATCAACAACAGAATCTGAAAATCTTTTTTCATTGATTGACGCTTTCATTGAAGCGCGCATGCCGCGAACTTCAATTTTTTCAATGTTTTCGTCTGCTGCAGCTTTCGCATCAGCCTCTGCTGCTATTGCAGAAACTGACATAGCGCCACTCATTAGCAGCGCGATATTTGTAGCTAGTACACTTTTCTTAAAGGTAGATGGTCGCATCTCGTTTCCCTTCCATAACTTATTATCTTTTTTTTATATCCATAACCATTCCAGAAGCGGAATGACAACGCTGTCATGTCTAGGGCAAACATTACACAATTATTAACAGTCGCGCCACAACAAAATAACCACCGAGCTCATTATAATTGTATAAAATAACAATGACCGATATTGCACGACTTAATAGTCATTAAAATACATATAGTTAAATCACAAAAAACATTGTGACTAATAAGTGACTTTTTTTTAATCCGAGTAAAAAAACATAAAAGTTGCCTGCTTATCATTGCTAATTTGGATAAAACTTCGCACTATACGGCTAAATTTACGGGCAAATGGCACCATCTCAGCGCCAATTGTTAATCTTGTGTTACCATGATTTGGCAACGCAGAATGTGTAACGAAGAGAATCTCGCTTAATGAAAGTCACCATAAATGATGTCGCTAAACATGCAGGCGTATCGATAAAAACCGTGTCACGGGTTACCAATAATGAGCCTTCGGTAAAGCAAGAGACTATCGACAAAGTGAATACCGCGATTGCAGAACTTAATTACCAGCCCAACTTGGCTGCGCGAAATCTGGCTGGAACAAAGTCATATGTAATTGGTTTTATTTATGATAACCCTAATGCTTATTACATCATCGATATGCAAAATGGCATTCTTTCTGCTTGCAAAGATTTGGGTTACGAGCTGCTCATTCACCCTTGCAACTCTAAATCAAAAAATATTTGTGAAGAGCTGACTAAATTAGTTAAGCACAACCGTTTATCCGGTTTGGTGCTAACCCCGCCGTTATCTGAAGATCCTATTATCTTAGCTGAGCTAGACAAAATCGATGCTAGCTATGTGCGCATTATCGCAGGGGATAAAGTCAAAGCAGACACAGGCTTAGCCGTTATGGTTAACGATAGATCCGGTGCAATTTCCATTACTCAGCATCTGATTGATCTTGGCCATAAAGATATCGCATTCTTAAGCGGTGATCATGAGCATGAGTCGACCAAAGAACGTTTAGCCGGATTTAAGCAGGCATTGAAAGATAACCATATCTCACTCAATGAAAGCTATATCATAGATGGCAAGTATTCATTTGAGTCTGGTGTTGAAGGAGCCAAAGTCTTACTTAAGAAACAGGTGAGACCGACAGCTATTGTAGCTTGTAATGATGAGATCGCCGCAGGTGCATTATTTGCAGCAAGACTCGAAGGGGTAGATATTCCGTCAGACATATCTATTGTAGGGTTTGAGGACAGTCCTTTTTCACGTCAGACTTGGCCTAAGCTAACCACAGTGCATCAACCCAATGAAGAGATCGCACATATTGCGACAGAGTTACTCATCGCTAAACGCCGAGAACAAAAGTCTGATGTAGCTAAAATCTTCCAGCCAGAGCCTGTCATCAGAGACTCATCAGCCAAGCCACGAATTTAATGTCGGCTATGTTCAACTAAACTCTGTAGCTGCTTTTTCGCATTATTTGTACAATCAGATAATGCGAAAAAGTCGTTAACGCTTATACCGCTTCTTCGTTCTCTTCACCGGTACGAATACGAATAACACGCTCAATATCTGTCACGAAAATTTTACCATCGCCAATCTTACCGGTTCGCGCCGTATCAACGATGACTTCTAAAGCCTGCTCAAGCAGTTCATCTTGAATCACTAGCTCAATTTTAACTTTTGGCAAAAAATCAACCATATACTCAGCACCACGATAAAGCTCGGTATGCCCCTTCTGACGACCGAAGCCTTTTACTTCAGAAACAGTCATACCAGTAATACCTATATCAGCAAGTGATTCGCGCACATCATCTAACTTAAATGGTTTAATAATGGCTTCGACTTTTTTCATTGTAAAACTCCCTAAAAACTTGCTGAAAGGCTTAATTTGACTGCGCGGTAGCTTATCACGCAGTAGCAAAACTATGAAGTCTAAAGTGATTTATGGGTTAGCACAAAAGTAAACGCAGTCTTCATATAACCGAACAATATACCAATGCGCACTTAAATTCGTCATCAGTAGACTATACTTCGGCTGTACCCCACTCAATATTTACAGGATGTAAATATGCAACTCAAGGAAGAGTTAATATGTACTATAAATCAAGCGGATTCACTCTAGTTGAACTCATGGTGACCTTAGTTGTTGCCACCATATTGACAGTAATTGCAGTGCCTTCTTTTAACTCTATATATGCAGGCGTGCGATCCGATTCTAATATTAGAAAAATTCAGCAGTCAATTCAGATGGCAAGAAACCATGCGGTTGCCTATGGTTCTAGGGTGACAGTCTGTCCGTTAACGGCACATGCCTGTGGCAATGATTGGCAAGGTAATATCAGTATTTTTACTGATTCAGGCCAGTCTAATATTATTGATGGTAATGACAAAATTATTTATCAAATAGGTCCATTTAACTCAAAGGATTACATTAGTTACAATCGATCGGCAATTCGGTTTCAACCTGAAGGTCTCGCCTCTGGTACTAACGGCACATTAAAATACTGTCCAGACTCAGCAAACAGTGAATACTCGAGAGCTATCATTGTCAGTCAGTCAGGAAGGATCCGCTTCTCAAAGAAAACGGATATCAGTTGTGACTAAAGGCTTGTAGAACCTTTGCTAATTAATACAGTTAATGTCTTCTCGCATAAAGTCAAAAAAGTCTTTTGAGCCAATATATTGGCATGTAAAGTGGCGGATTTGGTTACTGAAAATACATCGAAAGTGTAATATACTGATGGCGTTATTAGGCAAAGGAAATCGCCATGAGAAAGTACAAAAATACAATAAAAGCTTTCACTCTTGTTGAGCTAATGGTGACGTTAGCCGTTGCGACCATATTGATCAGTATTGCCGTCCCTTCCTTTACAGCTATGTACGAAGCTTCTCGTAGCGACTCAAGCATTAGAAATATTCAGCAATCTTTAACCGTCGCTCGAAGCCATGCTATTAGTTACGGCGCTATCGTTACCGTCTGTCCATTATCAGGTACAAGTTGTGGCACAAACTGGCAAGGTGGCTATAGTATTTTTATCGATAACGGCACTATTGGTACGATTGATAGTACTAATGGTGTGAAAGATCAGGTTATTCGAGAGGTCGATGCATTCAACTCTAATGACTTTGTTAGCTATAACTTAAGCTCTATCAGCTTTAACCCCGAAGGGATGTTGACAGGAATTTCATCAGGCGGTACTAGACAAATTATTTATTGCCCTTCTAGTAAAAGCAACGAGAATGCGAAAGCGGTCGATATTATGTCATCAGGAAAGCTGCGTACTTCTTCTGCCACTGGCTTAACTTGCAGCTAATTGCTATCTTTAGCTGCCACAATAGAATAAAAGTAGCAGCTAAATGGCAACAGCAATACACTCCTTTTGATGTTTAAATATATCAAGAGGTAAGTTCATTAAAGGTTATTAGGTTGCAAGTTGAAAGCCACTGCGATGACTTCCCCCCTCTTTTACCTAGAAATGTTTATCTAGGTGTAACTTTATCCAACGCGTTAGCTTCAGCACTCTTGAAAGGCTCATCAAGTAAAACACACTCAAAGACATCTTTAATATAAGGTCTATTACTGCGACCATCATTTGGAACTTTACGAGCAGATAAACGGTTCATGTTGCGTTGAAAGCGATTAACCTCCCAACGATAAAACACTACTTTCTTACTCACAGATGTTTCTACAAAACACTTATATTCTGCTTTTTCTACTGGCTGGTCCTGTGCAACTGCAGCCGCAGAAAAAGACAATATAGGAAATAGAAGCCATTTCATTACCAACACGCCTTAGGAGTTTTTGCTCCAGTTTCAGTGATTTTTATTGTCGCGCATTCGCTGTCTCTTTTAGCTTGTCCAGCCAATGCTGTCGCCGTCAAAGTAAAGCTACCCGTTCCGGTTGAGCTACTCAGGCTGTAATCACCACTTTCACTCACATATGGGCTTTTATCAAAGCCCAGATTGGTCATGTCTGTTGTATAAACACGATTATCTAAATAAAACTGCTCCTGTCTATTTGCCGCCTCAACAAGTAGCGATAAACCATCAGCTCTAACACCTTTTGCCACATACTCTACATATGATGGATAAGCGATTGATGCCAAAATGCCGATAATTGCGACCGTAATCATTAACTCAATTAAGGTAAAACCTTTATGTTTCAACATCTATCTAACCTACTCGTCTACATGATAATAAATTCGGTTTACCCCTAATGCGCCACCAACACACTTATTGTCACCAGGTGCACAAGGAGGAGGCGGTGGGCAATCTATACTACCTGCAGGGCAATCTTTAAGCTCCATTTTATCTCCTGCTGCACCGATACCAATAAGGTACATGTAGCTGTCATCTGAACCATTTGGTGGCACAACTAGCTGCGGCGTATCTGGTACTCTCTCACCCATTTCTAAATACTCATGAGTATATGAACGGATCCCGCGGTGAAGATCAAATCCATATAGACGACCAACGCCGCTAACTAAACATTGGTTAGCATCTGAGGCTTGGCCTGGCACATAAGAAGTGAAGAACACCCGCCCTTCGATAATTGTTGCCGCAGCTAAACTCTTTTCTCCCACGCCGCCAAAGCTATAGTACCAACCGAGTGTCTTGCCAAACTCGATATTTTCGGTATCTGTTGCCGGGGAGCCTGAAGTCACATCGTAGAGGTTATTAAAGCTAATTGGACTTGGGATAGTATTATCACCCGATCCGGTAAACGAGCGAGTAACTACATTACGATCTTGCAAGGTAAAGAAGTAATCATTTCGCTTTACATCCAAAGGGTGTGGGCGATGGCCCGAGCCAATCACCACCGCATCATATGGCACACTTTGATACGTTGTAGTGCTGCTTGTTTGCCCTCCAACAGTGACATCAACTTCGGCAATATTAGTAAACACCGTTTGGGCTACTGCAGGCTCAACGAAAAAACGTCTATCACTGGTGACGGAATTCCCGCCTAAATCTGCAAATTTAAATGCTGTCCATGGTTTATTAGAATCCTTAGGATTAGCGCTTGGTAAGTCTATACGCCATACATTCGCACCTGTATCTGATGCATAGATGCGGTCAGTTAACTTATCACCATTACTGTCTAATATAGCTACCGCATTAGGAATACTGTCTGTTATACCAGGTATCTGAGTGATATTAGCACCGCTATTTGGACCAAACGAATGCACTAACGCCCCCGTTTCGGCATCCAATATAAATACTCCACGACCTTGAGAATCGTTCGTGCCAACGGCTGCACTATCTTTAGTTGCTGGTGAATAACCTGCACCAAAAATCAATACCGGTTTTGCTTTAGAGTATTCAGTATTGCCTGCTGGCCAGCCCGGAATGTAAGTCACAACAGGTTCAGACCAAGTTTGCCCAAGTTCAGCCATTCCGGGATCATTAGCACTGACCTTCCAAAGCTTTTTAGGGCTATCTGGGTTGGAAATATCTAACGCATAATAGGACTTGCCACCACGTCTCATTCCTGCAAATAGCCAAGCTTTTTCTACTTCACCAGAGCTTTTGGTTTTCACAAATGACACTGTTGAACTATCAAAGCCATACACTGAATGCAATCCAGTTGGGACATTGGCTCTTAACTCTCTGATATTGGGTAACAGCTCATAGGGCATAAATGACCAAGTTTCTGAGACGGTGTTACCCTCATCTTTAAACATGTGCAGGAAGCCGTGGTTAGTCCCTAATACAATCCGAATATCAGGATTGCCTTCAGTACCAAAGTTAATCGCTAACGGCTTAGAATGCAGCGGGTCTCCAAACACATCTTCTCGAATATCAGATGTCGAATTATCATTATCGTCATCATCGGTGTCTTTACCCTTTACCCAATCAATGTAGCTAGATATTTGCGACTTATCTATGCCCATATAGGCTGCCAATGCTGTTTCACTGCCCGCTTTGGCTACCGCATTACTTCGGCTGAATGCAGACAGGCTCCCATTGTTACCAAAATCACCATAAATAGTTCGGTCACTGGTACTTGTAGTTTGTAACTCATGTAACACGCCGCCGGTACGCACATCGTTACCGTCACCACCACCGCTTGCTGCAGAGCAAACTGAATTAGGCGTCCAATACGAACAAGCTGAATCCTTTAGGTTACCGTCATCACCAATAGCATTTGCACCATTTTTATCGACAATATCACCATTACCCGTCACCTTAAATTTCTTGATATTGCCAAGCCATCGCGGCCCTTTATTCGGCAAGAACATTGCGTAGTAAACAGAATCGAAGGTTTGTGTTCTATCGAAGTTATTGCTGGCAATGGAAGGAGAGGTGAAACTGGCATTAACTTCTAGGATCTGAGAGAAAACCTCTTGTAAAGCGGATTGCAGTGCCGATGCATCTTTAGCCGCAAAATACTTACCGCCACCTAATTCTGCCGTTTTCTTCAAAATAGGCGCAGCGCTGTTAGCCCCATCACTGAAGCCAATAGTAAAAGTGGAGACATGCTGGTCACCATCCATTGACGTATTAACGTCTTTACGGTTCATAATACTCGCCAGTGCAGGCAAATAACTGCCTCCTTCACGATCTGATGAACGGTAACCATTCATACGGCTAACATAATAATCAGCATTGGTATCGTTTGTCGGAGAGCCATCCGTAATGTAAACAACATAGGCATTACTAGAGCATTGCATCGCGTTAAATGGCGACTCATAGATACCATTTTTTTCTACTGAGGTATCCCTATCAGGCGTTAAGCCAGAAGCTTGCAAGCCGTATTTAACTGATAAACCAGCAAAATAGCGGTAAGATTCATATAAGGTTTCACAAAGTGGTGTCCAAGTATCAGCACCAAGATCGTTAATAGTATTAATCAAAGACACTTTATCGGCTGGATTAAGACGCTTTATCCCTGAGATCACGCGCCCACCATTTTGGTCACTGTAATAGTTTCCGTTAAATACCGCTAAACCAAAATCTACGCCAGGCGTTGCAACAACCGTATCTTCCATTACCCGTTTGGCAATATCTAAACGCGACTCCCACCCCTTACTTTTAGTCGAGTTATACCAATTAACGTAACGCTCAGTATAAAAAGTCACTGACTTACCGGTACCAAATTTTGTCAATTTTGCAGTTTCAACTGAAGAGTCAATATCAGATGAATTTGAATTTTTATTAACATAGGTATACAAAACCGGACTTTCTTTAGAGCCTAAGCTATCAACCGGAAATCCTTTATCGATCCCGCTAGCATTGCCGAAATACAGTTTGTCGCGATCTTCAAAGTCCTCAAAACAATCGAGCGTAGTGACGTTGCCATTTAAAGTATCAGGGAGCTCTGTCCACTCACCATTTTCACCGGTATAGCTATATTGGCGAACAAAACCAGTGAACATACCATAAGAACGTAAATACCTGCGCGATGACTGGCAGCCATTAACAGAGCCAAAGAAGTGATTAGGGCTGGTGAGCTCTGGAACCCCTATTCCACCTTTGCTGTAATAAATCTTGGTAGATTTATCGACGGTTTCCCCTCTATCATAAAACTCCTCAGTATATTCATCCGTACTCATACTGCCTGAGTTATCAAAGATAATAAGAACTTGAGGGCGAGAACCTGAACGTGCAGACGATTCAAATACATATAGCTCGGTATCATCAGCATAACTCACACCAGAAACGACTGTCATTGCCATGGAAATAGATACAACAATGGACTTAAGACACTTGTTTATTTTCATCATTAATTCCCTGTTCCACCGAGAACTTCTTGTTCAATTCCAGTAACTAACGTTAATCGCCCCATATCGTTACGACCAAAGGTTGCTTCACTAGATATTTCCATTGGCACGCAATCAATCATCCCGGCTTGATTTGGGTGAAGCATTCTCATACAGTCGACATCTCCATCTGATAACGGCGTTAGTGTATTAGTCACATCAAATGTGCCATCAGCAATAACTGTAACGTTACTAATCTGCGCTAAATTCGTCCCCCGGTTATTGGCAATAACTCGGTCTTGCGCACCGCGAGCCACAGCAACGGCTTCTACCCGCTCAGAACCGGCGCCTGCCATTCGAATTGATTGCGTAGAGTTCACTGCTAACGCAACACCAATTACCGTCATAATCAGCAGTACAATTAGTGAAAAAAATAGCACGATCCCTTTCTGCTTTTGCATGATTAGCTTCCTACTAATATCGGGTTTTCAAGTACGATAGTTGTCGATAACACTCGTCGCCTAAAACCATCGTTTGCCGCGGCAATAGTCTTATCGCCGAGTACATAAGTTTGCTCATCGGTATAACTATTATCTTCTTCTACAGTGCGAACCAGTAGGTATAACCTAAGTGCGACTAATCGTTGATTAGGAGAACCATCCCAAATAGGAGAAGTGACATTTTGTGCTGGCATAAAACTATCGGCTGTTCTGTCACCATTCGTGTCGAAGCCATACATAACACGGAAGTCCTCAACCCCTTCTACCAGTTGCTCTAATGAGTTTGAACCTGTCATGCCACCAACACCGAGAACCCTCCGCATTAAAACCGGCACGCCATTACTCAATTGGATGAAATATATATGGTGCTGGTATTCCCAAAACCGTCCGTTATCTAGACTCGGGGGAGTTTGACTACCAGCAAAAATCACCGCTTCACTTGAATTAGTCCCCATGTAATACCGGTTGGCGTTAAAGGATGTGGTACTCGGCCCAATTAAGCGTTTTATTTGAAGTACATCGGTATTCGCTACCACAGTGCCTAAGCAGGCTATGGCCTCTCCACCCACTCCACTTTCGTAGCCCCAAATTTTTCTAAAGTTTGAAGATGTAACGCTCGCAGGAAAGCTGGCATTGTTTGGACCACCGCCAATACAATCACTGGCAGCGGCGATAGCTGGAGCGATAATACTGGTGCTTGACCCCACATTCAGATCAACACCTGTTAACTCAGCCATAAAGCCAGCTTGACTCACATCACGCTCAATTAATGCTAAAGCTATACGCCCATTTTCTTGTAACTGATTAAATTGGCTAGTGGTTGTGACATTGGAAGAAGACATGGCAAACATTGAGAATAAACCAGTGGTTAGAAATAAACTCACTAGCATAGCGACCATCAACTCGACTAATGAGAAGCCTTGTTGTGAATAAGCGTTAACTAACTTTTTCATATTTATATAATCACAGTTTCAAGTAGGTATATTCTGCGGCGATCACTTGCCACACCACACGCCTTGACAAACGAGGTACTATTTTCTGCGCCGTCATTGACTTCTCTGATCCCTCGCCAAGTAACCGCTATCGATACATTACCATTCACGTTTGCATCTATGCACGCAGTTACATCATCTAATCCATCCATCAACAGCTTCCATTGATAGATATCCCACGCTAACGTCTCAGCATTTGAGCAGGTGACGACGGCGCCAACAGCAACATCACAAGACTTCCCAGGCTTGGTCAAAGCACCGGTATACTCTCCGCTATAAGCGGCCATCTGAGTGCGGTTTAAACGCAGTCTATTGACAATATCATTTGCTGAATAAGCGGCTAAGGTTTGCTGGAAGGACTCGAAACTACCACGCTTAGAAACCACGTGGAGATTGAAAACACCAATCAAGCCGACGGTTAAAATAACCAAAGCAACGAGCACTTCGATCAATGAAAGTCCTTTCTCCCTGGTTCCCATTCCGTCAATTCCTTTACGTTTGTCATATTGTTGACGTTAAAGATGTTACTTTAGCGTTTAAAAACGGCAACTTATAGTAATACAAAAACATACAGGTTAATAGTAAATTAGTCGAATGTTGAACTGTAGTGACTAAGTCATAAACATGATTAACAGTCAAAGTTAACCTGAATTTTGATCAAAAAAAAAGAGGCCTAGGCCTCTTTTTTATTTCAATTTGTATCTGAGTGTCGTTAGGTATTAACGAAGCTCGGCAGGTACAGCAAAAACGGTGTCTTCTAGACGTCCTTCGACTTCTGTCACCACACTTGGCGCCATATTAGCGATAGCATCAACAACTTGTTTAACCAATACTTCTGGGGCCGATGCTCCTGCGGTTACCGCTACGCGTTGAACACCATTGAACCAAGTTGCGTCAACATCATCAGCATTGTCGACTAAGAAAGCTTGCGTTCCTTTCTTCTGAGCTAATTCTCGCAGACGATTTGAATTGGAGCTGTTTTTCGAGCCGACCACAATAAACAACTCTACCTTTTCAGCCACATTACGCACAGCATCTTGACGATTTTGTGTCGCATAACAGATATCATCTTTGCGCGGGCCTTCAATCGAAGGATACTTCTTTTGCAGCGAAGCAATGACATCGGCCGTATCATCCATTGATAAGGTTGTTTGCGTGACAAAACATAAGTTCTCTGGATCGTTAACCACAAGCCGCGCGACATCTTCAGGCGACTCAACCAAATGAACACCACCTGCAGGGTTATCGTATTGCCCCATGGTGCCTTCCACTTCTGGATGGCCTGCATGGCCAATTAAGATACACTCAATGCCCTTGCGGCTGGCACGTGCAACCTGAAGATGAACTTTAGTGACCAGCGGACAAGTCGCATCAAATACTTTAAGACCACGCTTCTTGGCTTCAGAGCGAACCGCTTGAGACACACCATGAGCACTGAAGATCACGATGCTTTCATCAGGCACTTGGTCTAACTCTTCGACAAACACTGCACCGCGATCTTTTAAGTTCTGCACCACATAGCGATTATGGACCACTTCGTGGCGTACGTAGATTGGCGGAGAGAAAAGCTCTAACGCACGTTCTACAATGCTAATCGCGCGATCTACGCCAGCACAGAATCCTCGGGGATTGGCCAGAAGAATATTCATAATTACAGTACCTGTACCACTTCTAGTTCAAAGGTGAGCACTTGTCCCGCCAATGGATGGTTCAAATCGATTGTTACCGAGTCGCCCACCACATCTCTTACCATGCCAGGAATTTCACTGCCACCTGGGCCTGCAAAACTCACTATCACACCAGGCTCAAGCTTCATATCGGCAGGGAAACGGCTTTTATCCATATGATGTACAGCATCTGGATTTGATTCGCCAAATGTATCAGCGGCTTGCAATGTAAAGTTGTGCTTATCTCCCTCTTTGAGGTTGATAATCTCAGCTTCAAATGCCGGACTTAAGCTTTCATCACCGACATTAAATCGTGCAGGCTTGCCACTTGAACGTGTGCTTTCAGCGGTTGAACCATCTTCAAGCACTATATTCATATGACATAAAATTGAATGCATCTCAGACACTTAGTTACTCCTTTACGCCATCAGTTTTTTTATCATCTTTACCCGTAATAAATGAGTCTAAAATGATAAGTGCTGCGCCCACACAAATTGCCGAATCGGCGATATTAAATGCAGGAAAATGGCTGGTATTCCAATAGAAATGTAAAAAGTCTACTACATAGCCATGCTGCAGACGATCGATCAGATTACCTAGCGCCCCACCAATAACTAAAGTATAAGCAAGGTTTAAGCGCCACATCTTGCTTGGCTGCTGACGCAGCCAAACTGATAATAATACGCTAAAGCCGACTGCAACAAAGGTAAATAACCAGCGCTGCCAACCGCCTGCATCACTTAAAAAGTTAAATGCAGCACCATAGTTACGCACATAGGTAAAGTTAAAAACCGGCAGTAACTGAATCGATTCACCAAGATTAAAATTCGACAACACCCATTGCTTAGATAGTTGGTCGGCAACAAATACCAACACAACTATCCAATACCAACGCAGGCCACTGTCTTTCCATGTAGTGGGCATGACAGTTCCTTTATGCAAATTGGCGAACTTCGCCTTCGCCTTCGATGTTAGTCACGCAGCGAGTACATAGTGTTGGATGCTCAGCAACGGTACCAACATCTTCTCTATGGTGCCAGCAGCGCTCACACTTTTCTGCTTCAGACTTTTTCAAGCTCAGCTTAAGTGAAGCAAGCTCTGTTTCAATCGCATCAGCTGGTGCTGCCGCTAATGCAACGACTTCAGTCTTAGACGTTAGCAACACAAAGCGCAGCTCATCACCAAGATTTTCAAGGATTGCTGCTAATGCTTCATCGGCAAATAAAGTCACTTCAGCTTCTAATGAACCACCGATCTGCTTCTCACGACGAGCATTTTCAATAACCTTGTTCACTTCGGCGCGAACGGCTAATAACTGATCCCAGTACTCATCACTCAAATCAGATTCAAGTGTCACTGACTTAAGGCCTTCATACCAGGTTTCAGTAAATACGTATTCACCGCGCTCACCAGGCAGCAGTTTCCAGATCTCATCAGCAGTAAAGCTTAGGATTGGCGCCATCCAGCGCACCATTGCTTCTGAGATAAGGTACAGTGCAGACTGACAACTACGACGCGCGTTGCTATCTTCTTTTGCTGTGTACTGTCTGTCTTTAATAATATCTAAGTAGAAACTACCTAGCTCAACTGAACAGAACTGCATTAGTTTTTGCGTTACTAAGTGGAAGTTATACTGTTCGTATGCTTCTAGTAGCTCTTGTTGCAGTGCAGCTGCACGGCGAACAACCCAGCGATCAAGTGCAACCATGTCTTCAACTGCAACCATATCTGTTGCTGGGTTAAAGCCATTGATGTTAGCCAGTAGGAATCGAGCCGTGTTACGGATACGACGGTATGCATCAGCGCTACGGTTTAAGATCTGGTCAGATACCGTCATTTCGCCACTGTAATCTGTCGCTGCAACCCACAAACGTAGAATGTCTGCGCCTAACTTATTAGTCACATGCTGCGGTGAAATCACGTTACCAACAGACTTAGACATCTTACGGCCTTGACCATCAACGGTGAAACCGTGAGTAAGCACTTGCTTGTACGGCGCTTTGCCATTCATCGCTGTCGAGATCATGAGTGATGACATAAACCAACCACGGTGTTGATCGCTACCCTCTAGGTAAAGGTCAATATCATGGCCATGGAACTCTGGACGTGCAGCAACAACAGTCGAGAATGTTGAACCTGAATCATACCAAACGTCTAATGTGTCAGTCACTTTGCGGTACTGGTCTGCTTCTTCACCTAAGAGTTCTGATGCATCGAGATCCCACCAAGCTTGAATGCCTTGTTGTTCGATACGAGCAGCTACGCGCTCCATCAAAGACACACTATCTGGGTGTAACTCTTCTGTTTCACGGTGTACGAATAGGGTAATTGGTACGCCCCATGTACGTTGACGTGAAATACACCAGTCCGGACGGTTCTCTACCATCTTCTCGATACGGCTCTGGCCCCAATCAGGGATCCATTTAGTTTGCTCTATTTCACTGATTGCCTGCGTACGCAGACCCTTTTGATCCATAGAAATAAACCACTGCGGCGTAGCGCGGAAGATAATTGGCGTTTTATGTCTCCAACAATGCGGGTAGCTATGCTTAATTTGTACATGACTAAGCAGCGCGCCTTTCTCTTCTAGCAATTCAACAACGTTCTTGTTTGCCTTAAATACATGTAAACCAGCGAAGATTTCAGTATCTGGCTTATAAACGCCGTTATCACCCACAGGGTTAGCCACTTCTAGACCGTACTTTTGACCAACAACAAAGTCGTCTTGACCATGACCCGGTGCGGTATGAACGATACCGGTACCTGAATCAACGGTGACGTGATCACCTAAAATAACAGGCACATCAAAATCATAGAATGGGTGATTAAAACGCAGTAGCTCTAAATCACTACCGGCTACAGTACCCAGTACAGAGTGTGATTGTGCGCCAAAGCGCTCAACACATGATTCATACAAATCAGTCGCCAATACTAATGCTTGAGTCTGACCATCTTTCACCATCTCAACTAAGGTATACTCAACATTAGCGCCTACTGCTAACGCGCGGTTAGCCGGCAGAGTCCATGGCGTCGTCGTCCAGATAACCATTGAGATATCGTGAGCGTAATCAGTCAAACCAAACTTAGCCAGTAAAGCGCTCTTATCTACAGCGATGAAAGCAACATCGATCGCAGGAGACATCTTGTCTTCATATTCAACTTCAGCTTCAGCTAAAGCAGAACCACAATCTGTACACCAATGTACTGGCTTAACGCCTTTATGCAGGTGGCCGTTATCGATCACCTTAGACAGTGAGCGCACGATATTAGCTTCAGTGCTGAAATCCATTGTTAGGTATGGGTTTTGCCAATCAGCAAATACACCTAAGCGAATAAAATCATCACGCTGACCGTCAACCTGCTTAGCAGCATATTCACGGCACTTTTGGCGAAACTCAGCCGCTGTGACCTTGTGGCCAGGCTTACCTACTTTTTGCTCAACTTTAAGCTCAATAGGTAGACCATGACAGTCCCACCCAGGAACGTAAGGCGCGTCAAAACCAGACATGGTCTTTGACTTAATAATAATATCTTTAAGAATTTTGTTTACTGAGTGACCAATATGAATATCACCGTTCGCATATGGAGGACCATCATGCAAAATAAACGGTTTAGCATCTTTACGGCTTTCACGGATCTGCTGGTACAGTCCATTCTCGTTCCAAGATTTCAACATCTCTGGCTCACGATTAGCCAAATTACCACGCATCGGAAACTCTGTTTCCGGCAAATTCAAAGTAGATTTATAGTCGCTCATTGATCCTTTACCGTTTTGTTAGCTAAGCTGTTCAGCCTGCATCGCTACCAAGTAGGGCTTTCGCTCTATTGGCATCATCTTTAATTTGTTTTTTCAGCGCATCTAACGATCCAAATGGCTGCTCGTCTCTAATCTTTGCCACTAATTCAACTTCAACGGCTTTACCATAAAGGTCACCATCAAAATCAAACAAATGGACTTCTAACTGACAGACTTGACCATTTACCGTAGGTCTAAAACCAACGTTGGCTACGCCTTCATATATATCGCTATTATCCCAATAGACTTTTACTGCAAACACGCCTCTTACCGGCGTCACTTTACGTTTTAAGGCAATGTTAGCGGTAGGGAAACCTATGGTTCGCCCTATTTTTTCACCGTGAGCAACCTTACCGCTTAATGTAAAAGGATGCCCCAACAAACGCCGAGCCTGCTCTAAGTTACCTTTTGCAAGCTGCTGTCTTATTTCGGTCGAACTCACACGCTTGTCGCCAAGAATAAAGCTCTGAGTGCTCACCACCACAAAACCAAACTTCTCTCCGGCCTTACGCAGCATCTCAAAATTACCTTTACGCTGCTTACCAAAACAAAAGTCGTCGCCTACAACTAAGTACTTAACGCCTAAGGCCTTAACTAACAGTTGCTCGATAAAGTCTTCGGCACTATAGCTTGAAAACTTTTTGTTAAAGTTGACACATAACAGACGATCAATCTTTAACTCATCGAGTAAAACGATTTTATCTCGCAGCAAACTTAAGCGAGCTGGCGCATTTTCGCCTTGAAACAACTCTCGTGGCTGCGGTTCAAATGTCATTACAGCAGCAGGCAGGCCTAACTGCTCTGCTTTTTTGACGAGCCGATTAATCACTTCCGCATGACCACGGTGAACACCATCGAAGTTACCTATGCTTAATACGCAACCTCGATGTTTCGGCAAAATATTATGAATACCGCGGATTAATTCCATTATCTTACACGACACATGAGAGTAAATGGGCGGATTATATACCAGCTAGGCTTTATAATCAGCACTCAAACAGCAGCTTTCATCTTCCAAGGGCGAATTCCGAGGCAAACTAAGCAAATAAAGTAAGCGACTGCTGCAAATACAATCAACTTAACCAAAGTATAGCTGCGCTCTATAAAGGATAGATCAAGCCATTGAGCGGTTGTTGGATCGAATTGGAATAACACGAGCAACATCACCCCAGCCGCAAGCACAGACTTGGCTAAAAAGACCAGCGTCGCCTTATTCACTCGGTAAACATTAGCCTTATGTAGCCCACGATACAATAACCCCGCATTAAGCAGCGCCGACATAGAGGTGGCGATAGCTAAACCGACATAACCAAATGGAATCGCAAAAATCAGGTTAAATACCATGTTACTGACCATAGCAATAATGCCATAACGCACAGGCGTCTTGGTATCTTGTCTTGAGTAATAACCAGGTGCAAGAATCTTTATCAACATAAAGCTTAATAAGCCGCTACCGTATGCCATTAAACTGTATGACGCCATTTCTACATCTTCATAGCTAAATGCGCCGCGCATAAATAGCACCATCAGCATTGGCTTGGCGAGCAAAATAAGACCACACATTGCGGGTAACCCAAGTAATATTATCGCTTTTACTCCCCAATCCATGGTTTTGGCAAACTCAGCACTTTCCGCATTAACATGTCTTTTAGATAAAGCAGGCAAAATAACTGTCGCGATCGCAATGCCAAATAATCCTAAAGGAAACTCCAATAGTCTATCGGAGTAATAAAGCCAGCTAATCGAACCAGTCATCAAGAAGCTGGCAATAAAGGTATCAAGCAATAAGTTAATCTGTGACACCGAGACTCCAAAAAGTGCCGGGATCATCAAAGTGCGTATTTTGGTCACGCCAGGGTGACTCCACCCCCAGCTCGGTTTCACCAACGCTTTCTCTTTCATCAGGAAAGGGATTTGAAACAAGAACTGGATTAAGCCACCCAAAAACACACCACATGCCAAGCCAATTTCAGGCTGCTGCATATTTGGTGCAAGGAAAATAGCCGCAGCGATAATGGCAATATTTAAAAATACCGGTGTAAACGCTGACACCGCAAAACGGCCGCGAGTATTTAATATCGAGCCAGCTAACGCAGTAAAGGTGATAAACCATAAATAAGGGAAAGTAATCTTTAGCATTAACGAAGCGAGTTCAAACTTTGCCCCATTAGGTTCGTCATTGAGCCAAGCTAAAAACCAACCGCCGCCAAATAGAGCCGCCAAGATAGGTGAAGCAATCACGCCGACTAATGTCACAATGCTAACAAGTACACCTAAGGTTCCGGCAACCTTTGAAATGAGATCTTTAACCTCTTCACTGCTATTTTTTTCTTGATACTCCGTTAATACAGGCACAAATGCTTGCGCAAAAGCACCTTCGGCAAACAAGCGTCTTAAAAAATTGGGGATCTTGTTGGCGAAAAAAAACACATCCGCACTACTTCCCGCTCCCATGAGGTTCGCGATAACCACGTCTCGAACTAAACCTAAAACACGGGAAATCAACGTCATGGCACTCACAATCAGGCCTGACTTTACTAACTTTTTGCTCAAAACGTCTCCCACCCCTACTACAGAGCTAAATTACTTTTGCTAATATCACGTAAAAATCAGTATTAGCTCTATTGTCTCATAGCAATACCTGCTAGAATTGCGCCACATATTACACGAGTTAGGTTGAAGATAGCCAAGCTGGTTGGATTATTTTGAGTTAATCAGATTGATTCAATCATTGTCATTGACAAAGTGACAAAAATAAGGCATATTCCTCGACCTTAAAAATACCAAACCCAGTTTTAGGAGTTGCACCTTGGCTAATAGCAAGTCTGCAAAGAAGCGCGCGCTTCAGTCTGAAAAGCGTCGCCAACACAACGCTAGCCGTAGCTCAATGTTACGTACTTTCGTTAAAAAAGTAATTGCTGCAATCAATGCAGGTGATCACGCGACAGCTACTGCTGCTTTCGCTAAAGCACAACCAATTGTTGACCGTATGGCGACTAAAGGTCTTATTCACAAGAATAAGGCTGCTCGTTATAAGTCACGCTTAAATGCTAAAATTAAAGCACTTGCTGCTTAATTTTTAGTTTTAAAGCAAATTAAAAACCGGCCTCGGCCGGTTTTTTTATGCCTGTAATTTATGTACACAACTCGCATCATCAAAATTCAAGCAAAAAAATAGAGAGGCAAGCCTCTCTATCAGTCATCCATTACATCGCTTCTGCAAAGCCTATAAAACCAGCCATAGCAAATTTTGCTAACAACTGGTCTTAGTTTGACTAAGCAACTGTCTTTAAGCTTTCACAATAGATGTTATTCAGTAATTTAATGATCTCTGCAACTTCTTCACTCTTTAACGAATAATAAACCGTTTGAGCTTCTTTGCGTGTTTCAACCAAATTATCTTTACGTAACCAAGCTAAATGTTGAGACAAAGCCGATTGGCTTAATCCCAACTTTTTGTTCATTTCACCAACGCACATCTCGCCTTCATTAAGAAGATAACACAAGATAAACAGACGACGTTCGTTAGCCAATGCTTTCAACAATACAACGGCATGGTCTGCTCGTTGCTGCATTAATTCTATATTCATTACGAGCTATTTCTCCTAAAACAAACCGACGCCCTAATATAGCGTTGCCTTACAGATATAGTCGGGACATAAAGCACACTTTTTGCTAGATTGTTTTAAAAAATGGGACATACATAATAAAAACAAAGGAAACTTATGAAAAGCATCTACACCAACTTACTCTCTGGGTTAGTTTTTCTTGCCTTGATTGGCTGTCAACACACCACAACTGACAATAAAGACAATGCAGTAACAGCAGCGTTACAACAAAAAGCGCTTAGCTCTAATCTTGCTTACGAGCTGGTTGAATCTTTAACGGTTGAAGTCGGCCCTCGGTTAGCAGGTAGTGAGCAAGATCTTATTGCAGTGCAATGGGCCGAAACAAAATTAGCCTCACTCGGATTCGACAATGTATATAAAGAAGCGGTGCAAGTCCCTGTATGGTCTCGCGGCAGCGCAAAAGCTGCTATCACAGCGCCATTTCCTCAACCTCTAGTCATAACAGCCTTAGGTGGCAGCATAGCAACGCCTAAAGCTGGCATAGAAGCGAATATTATCCGCTTTGATAGTTTACATGCTCTAAAGCAAGCCAATATGGCCGATGTACAAGGCAAGATAGTCTTTATTGATCACGTCACAGAGCGTCATAAAACGGGTAAGGGTTACGGTAAAAGTGTTGGCGGACGCTCAAGAGGAGCTGTTGCTGCGGCTGAAAAAGGCGCCGTCGCGATTATCATCCGCTCAATCGGCACCGATCATGACCGCATGGCTCATACTGGCATGATGCGCTATAAAGACGGGGTGGATAAAATACCTGCTGCAGCGATGTCAAACCCAGATGCTGATCTAATCAACGCTATGCTAAAACGAGATAAAACGGTCAGTGTGAAACTGCAGCTTTCCTCTGAGAATCACGGCTTTGCGACTTCATACAATGTAATAGCAGAAGTAACGGGTTCAACCAAGCCTGATGAAATCGTGCTCATTGGCGCGCATTTAGATTCTTGGGATGAAGGCACTGGCGCTATCGATGACGGCGCTGGTGTGGCAATTGTAACCGCTGCAGGAAAACTGATCCAAGACCTTAGCGTAAAACCCGCTCGCACAATTCGGGTTGTACTGTACGCCGCTGAAGAACTAGGGCTTGTCGGTGGAAAAGCTTATGCTCAAGCCCATGAAGCTGAACTTGACAGGCATTATATTGCCGCGGAATCTGACTTTGGTGCGGGTCGTATCTATCAAATTGACTTTAGAGCCAGTGAGCAAGGATATGAAGAACTTATTAAGCTAAGTCAGCCAATGACGGCTAATGGGGTCGTTATGGGCAGTAACACCGCTTCAGGTGGCCCAGATGTATCTATGCTGCCATCTAAAGGTGTACCTGTAGCATCCCTTAGGCAGGATGGTAGCGACTACTTCGATTATCACCACACGCCTAACGATACGTTAGACAAAATTGATCCCGCGGCGCTGCAACAAAATGTGGCTGCTTATGCTCAGTTTGCTTATTTAATGGCACAGTCGACAATAGAGCTACGTCCGATAGTGGCAAAATAATAGAACTCTCAGTTTCAAGATCGACGTCTAAACAAAAAAGCAGCCGATGGCCGCTTTTTTGCAAATTACGCTTCAAATAGCAGGTTCGTTATTGCTCTTCGCGTAAAAATACTGGCTCGTTAACGCTCGAGTCTTTCTCACTGTAGTAATAACCCGCTGTATCAAATTGAGTGAGTGCTTCTAACGAGTCGATATTATTATCCAGAATATATCGGACCATCATGCCTCTGGCCTTTTTGGCAAAGAAACTGATGACCTTGTACTGGCCATTCTTGCAATCTTTAAAGACAGGCGTTATCAGGTTCGCAGTAAGTTTCTTAGGTTTAACCGCTTTAAAATACTCGTTCGACGCTAAGTTAATAATAAACTCTTCGCCTTGTGCCCGTGTAGTCTGGTTGATTTCATCGGTAATGATATCGCCCCAGAACTGATAAAGATTGGCTCCTCTATCATTGGCAAGTCGAGTCCCCATCTCTAATCGGTATGCTTGCATCAAATCTAAAGGCTTAAGCAACCCATATAAGCCCGATAAGATCCTCAGCTGCTTTTGCGCTTTTTGTAAGCTGGCCTCAGGCAGGGTATCGGCATCAAGACCGGTATACACATCACCACGAAAAGCAAATACGGCTTGCTTAGCATTGTTCGGGGTGAAATCTTTTTGCCAACTGTCGAACCTTGCTACGTTTAACCCAGCTATTTTATCGCTTACCTTCATCAAAGTCGCGATATCTGTAGGAGTAAGCGTACGGCACACCTCGATAAGCTGCTCACTTTGATCGAGTAACGTCGGCATTGAATAGCTTTCGCTGCCTGGTGGATTGTCAAAGTCCAACGTTTTTGCAGGAGAAATTAAAATCAGCATCGCTAATTCCTATAAAGAGATATTCTTAAACTGACACAATCATACTGATCAAAAACAAAAAAACCACGCTTTAACGGCGTGGTTTTTTAGATTGTGCTGATAAAGCTTATAGATTAAGCACGATTTGCATCGGCAACTTCTTGTGACTTAATCTCTTCAGCTACCGTTTTACTGGTCCAAATGTCCCCTTCCAAGTTAGATAACTCAGGGAATTTGCTTGCATCAAATGTTGGCGTTTTGCCGCTCTTTAATTGTTGGCGGTAATCGTTAATAACGCGGATAGCCACGCCAGACAATAGCAACAATGCAATGATGTTAACCGTGGCCATTAAGCCCATAGACACATCGGCCAGGTTCCAAACTAGGCCAATTTTTGCTACGGCACCGAACATCACCATACCTAAAACACAAACTCTAAATACCGGTAACGCCTTCTTGCTGTTACCCGATAAGTACATCACGTTGGTTTCAGCGTAAGAGTAGTTGGCAATAATAGAGGTAAAACAGAATAACAAAATCGCTAATGCTACAAATCCGCCGCCCCATGGGCCAACATGCATTGTAAGCGCATCGATTGTAAGCTTGATGCCATCACTATTTGCCCCAACGTCGCCCGCAAGTAAAATAATCGCAGCCGTCGCAGTACAGATAACAATCGTATCAACAAACACGCCCATCATCTGCACAAAGCCCTGTGATGCTGGATGGTTTGGATTAGGTGAAGCACTTGCCGCAACGTTTGCAGCACTACCCATACCCGCTTCGTTAGAAAACAGGCCACGCGCAATACCCGCTTGCATCGCTTGCGCTATGGTGTATGCCACACCACCAGCTACCACTTCTTGCAAACCAAATGCACTCTTGATCACCAACATGAATACGTCAGGTAGTTTTTCGATGTTCATTGCTACAACGACAAAAGCGATCAATATATACGCAACCGCCATCACCGGAACGATGATCTCCGACACTTTAGCGACTTTACGTAAACCGCCCATAATGACGAACGCGCTAACAATCACAATGCCGATACCGACATAAGTAGGATCTAGGCCGAAGACCTGTGTCATCGCACCAGTAATCGTATTGGCTTGAACAGCGTTAAATACTAGGCCAAATGCGATAATTAGGAAGATAGAGAATAAGATCCCCATCCAACGCTGACCAAGGCCCTTTTCCATGTAATAAGCAGGCCCGCCACGATACTGACCATCTTCGTCGCGTACCTTGTAAACCTGTGCCAAGGTCGATTCGACCATTGCCGTAGCCATGCCTAAGACAGCGATAAGCCACATCCAGAAAACGGCACCCGGGCCCGCCGCACCGATGGCGACTGCAACTCCCGCCATGTTACCCGCGCCAACGCGAGCCGCCATGCTAGTACAAAATACCTGAAAAGATGAAAGGCCACCTTTACTCTCACCCTGTCGACTCTTAAGCATAATTTCACCAGAATGCTTAAAGTGAGTGATCTGAATAAATGTCAGTCGAATCGTAAAATACAGTCCGGCGCCAACCAGACCGTATACTAATAACTTTCCCCAAAGCAGCGCATTGAGAAAATTAATCGTTGTTTCTATCATATAATTCAATCCCCATGACAAGCATAATCTAGCGAGTCGAACACTAGATTAGGTTTGTCCTGTGTTTATCCTTCTTAAAGTATTTAAATAACAGCAGATTTTATTTTAAAATTGTCTTAAACGTGAAAAAATTACATCACGCCTGCTGTATTCCGCGCAGCAAAATAGCATAGCATTGCTTCAACCCCGAGCGATATAGATCACAGTTTCTCATTTAGCCGACATCTACATCACACCCACCCCAAAACACCCCCACCAAACTTAACCAAATTAACACAACAGTTACACGCAAGTTAGCTACATTTAATTGTACAAAATTCTTTCAATAAATCAGAGATAGCACACGTTTTTGTAATAAAATTACAAATATAGTGAGTTATATGAAATTTGTTTAACTTTATGATTACGTAAATGGGGTTATTTATGGCACATCAGCAAGAAATTGTCGCACTTAAGAAATTTGTTAGAGCAACTAACTTTTTAGCGACATCACAAATTTACTTAAAGAAAAACGTGCTGCATAAACGCGCACTTGAACACACGGATATCAAGCCAAGGCTACTTGGTCACTGGGGAACATGCCCTGGTATCAATTTTGTCTACGCTAACGTTAACAGACTTATCACCAAGCACAATCGCTCATTCGTTTACTTAGTAGGTCCTGGCCACGGTTTTCCTGCTGTTCAAGCAAACTTATTTATGGAAGGCTCATTAAGCCACTTCTACCCCGATACCATTCCATATAATGAAGACGGGATCACCGATATTTGTCAGAAATTCTCTGCTGCTTATGGTTACCCTTCCCATGCAAACCCAGAAGCGCCTGGTCAAATTCTTGAAGGTGGTGAATTAGGTTATTCACTTTCAGTTGCCTGGGGCGCCGTTTTAGATAATCCAGACCTGATTGCAGCCTGCCTTATCGGTGACGGCGAGTCTGAAACGGGTCCACTAGCAGCCTCTTGGTATGCGAACCGCTTAGTTTCTCCAAAAAATAACGGTGCGGTACTGCCGATTGTTCATATCAACGGTTATAAGATTTCAGGTCCAACTCGTATGGGCCGTATGAGCCATGAAGAACTTGACCTTGAATTTAGAGGTCTAGGCTACCATCCAATTATTGTTGATGACCAATTAGAAGAAGACGTTTACCTGCAGATGACTGCCGCCATGGATAAGTCATACGAAATGATTAACGACATCCAAACCCGCGCACGCGCAGGTGAAGATATCGTTAAGCCACGCTGGCCAGTGATCTTAATGCGTACAGCCAAGGGTTGGACGGGAACTGCAGAGTATAATGGTAAGAAACTAGAAGGTAACTGCGAGTCACACCAAGTTATCGTCAACAAGTGTGCTAGCGACAAAGGTCAGCTAGATGCACTCAATACTTGGCTTGCAAGCTACAAATTTGATGAGCTTTATAGCATTAATGACAAAGGTGAGCTGATCTTCGACGCAGATATTCAGTCCCTTCTACCACCTAAAGAACTGACTTGTGGTCGCCAACATTTAAGTTATGGTGGCGAAGTGGTTCGGGCACTCGCAAAACCCGATCTTAACAAGCTTGCCTATGGCCCTGAAACACCTCGAGGACATCGTGGCTTATCTATGTATAAAATGGGTGAGTGGATGCGTGATGCATTTAAGCTTAACCGCGATCAGCGTAACTTACGTATTTTCTGCCCAGATGAAACCTATTCAAATCAGTTACAAGCAGTATTTGAAGAAACTAGCCGTGCATGGCAGTGGCCAATTGAAAGCTGGGATGAAGATATGTCTCGTGATGGTCGAGTCATCGAGCTGCTTTCAGAAAATCTATTATTCGGTATGCTACACGGCTACACGGTTACAGGCCGTCATGCCATGTTCCCAACTTATGAGGCATTCTCACAAGTTGTCTCTTCAATGGCCGACCAATACTGTAAATATGTTTACGCAAGCCAAGGCGTACATTTCCGTAAGCCCGTTCCAGCTTGTAACGTAGTACTGTCTTCGTTACTTGAACGCCAAGATCACAACGGTTACTCACATCAAAACCCCTCTTTCTTAGGTGCGATGCTTGAAAAACATCCGAAGATCATTTCAGCATATCTACCCGCTGATGGTAACAGCACCTTAGTTTATACAGAACGTGCTTATGCCGATCGTGACAAGCTCAACATCTTAGTGGCGGGCAAGAAAGATCTACCACAATGGCTAACACTTGATGAAGCTCGTCAACAAGCCAAAGATGGCGTAATGGTTTGGGATTTTGCATCGGATGAAAATCCAGATGTTGTTCTTGTTGGCTGTGGTGACTACGTGACTCAAGAAGCCATGGCAGCACTTGTGCTTATTCGTGAGCTTCTCCCAAGAGTTCGTATCCGCTTTGTAAGTGTGACAGAGCTAACAAGCAGTGGCCTAGGAAGTTTAGAGTTCCAAGGCAAGCCTTGGTTGATGGATGAAGTATTTACCGCTGACAAAGGCGTTGTGTTCAACTACCACGGTTATCCAAACACGATTAAGAAACTTGTATTTGACTATAAAGGTAGCGCTCGCTTTAGAATCAAAGGTTACGAGGAAGAAGGTTCAACAACCACTCCATTTGATATGGGTGTTCGTAACGGTACCTCTCGTTACCATTTGGTTATTGATATGGCTTACAAGCTATTCCAACAAAGCGTTATAGATGAGACACAACATGTTGCGATTACGACTGACATGCTGCAGCGCCTAGTCGACCATAGAAATTACATCAAGGCCAACGGTGTTGACCCTGAGAGCATTGAAAACTGGGTTTGGACACGTTAATCAATTTAGTTTCAAACACTAAATAGACCCAAATTAAAGGGCGTCTTTTATGAAGGCGCCCTTTTTTTAACCTTAGTTAACTATTATTTTTCACAATTAAAGTGGAAAATATTACATTTGCAACAGATAATAGTGTCAGCTAGCTAAAACATAAAGGAACTCCGTGATAAGCGCTAGCGCTGCTTACAATGATTTTAAGCAGACGGAGGAGTTTTATAAATAAAACATAAGGATTTTGAATGATGAACAATACACTAAAAGCAGTTCTGCTTACTTCGATGTTACCTTTTGCTGCTAGCGCAGCTGACGGCATGAGCCCCTGGTACGTAGGTGGCGGTGTCGGCATCAACAATTACGAACCTAATTGCGATCAAAAAACCATGAAGTCTTGTGGTAAAGATGACCCCTATGCATGGGACGTATTCGCAGGTTACCTATTTAACGACTACTTCGGTGCAGAGCTTGGTTATCGTGACTTAGGCCGTGCTGAATGGGTCGACTACTCAAATAAACTCAATGACGTTGGCGCTAAAGGTATGAACCTTGGCCTAGTGGCATTTTGGCCATTTGCGGGTGATTGGAGCTTATCTGCTGAAGCAGGTGCTTTCAACTACCTTATTTCAAACAACAAAAACTACGGTAGTGAATACTACAGTGACAGCGGTGTTGCTCCATACGTTGGCGCAGGTATTGGTTATAACATTACAGACAACCTTAAGGTCCAAGCTAAGTATCGTCGTTATGAAAATCTAGACGAAGATAAATGGAAAACCCTAGAGATGGAAAGCAACTACTGGGGTCTTGAGCTAAGCTATCGCTTTGGTAGTAAAGCTAAGCCTGTTGTTCCAGTACTAGACTCAGACAATGATGGTGTCAACGACGATATGGATCAGTGTCCAAATACGCCATTTGACTATAAGGTTGATGAGAACGGTTGTCCTATCTATCTAGAAGTAGAGACGCAGCTTGATATTGGAGCTAAGTTTGCGAATAACTCCGATAAAGTAGAGAAGTCTTCATATGGTGCTATGACTGAGTTAGCTACGTATATGAAACAGCACCCTAACTCTACGGTGACGATTTCAGGTTACGCCTCTAATACTGGTAAAGCGGACTACAATATGGATCTTTCTGAACGCCGTGCAATCGGGGTTGCAGAGGTTCTTATTAACGAATACGGTATTGAACCGGGCAGAGTTTCAACTAAAGGTTACGGTATAACAAGGCCGTTAATGGAAGGCAATTCTGCAGAAGCTAACGCTGCAAACCGTCGTATCGAAGCACATGTTACAGATATAGCTGTCACTCCAGTGCTTAAATAAAGTCAACACTCGATAGTAAAGGCTCACGGTTATCACAACCGTGAGCCTTTTTAATTTTATGCCTTCATAAAAACGCTATACTTCTTGATTAAACTTTTACCCAACAACAATTTTTAGCAGAATTTTGTACTTAGATTACCAAAAAACACGCTTCAAATGATTTTTTGCAACTTTTGTGTAATTTTTTTTCATATATAGTTGGAATGTTCATTAAAATGGCTTTTAATAGCTGCTAAATTAATTGTCCAATCGATGCAGTTCCTAGAGTAAGGATGTGATACACATGGCCAACACATTAGAACAACTTAAACCTTTCACTACCATTGTTGCCGATACTGGCGATATTGAAGCCATAAAACGCTACCAGCCAGAAGATGCAACGACCAACCCCTCTCTTATTTTAAAAGCATCTGAAATCCCTGAGTACAGTGCATTAATCGAAAACGCTATCGAATGGGCAAAAAGCCAAAGTGACGATTTAGCGCAGCAGATTGAAGATGCTGGAGATAAGCTTGCGGTTAATATCGGTCTTGAGATCTTAAAAATTGTTCCAGGTCGTATTTCTACTGAAGTTGATGCCCGCCTATCATTTGATAAAGAAGCATCAATCACTAAAGCACATAAGCTTATTAACCTTTACCAAGCTGCCGGTATCGACAAGTCTCGTATCCTTATTAAGTTGGCATCAACATGGGAAGGTATTTGCGCCGCGAAACAACTTGAGCAAGAAGGCATTAACTGTAACCTAACGCTGCTGTTTAGCTTTGCTCAAGCACGTGCATGTGCAGAAGCTGGTGCTTACCTGATTTCTCCGTTCGTAGGCCGTATTCTAGATTGGTATAAAAAAGACACAGGTCTTGAATACAGCGCAACTGACGATCCTGGTGTAGTGTCAGTTACAAGTATTTATAACTACTATAAGCGTCATGGTTTTAACACCGTCGTGATGGGCGCAAGCTTCAGAAACACGGGGGAAATCATTGAACTCGCAGGTTGTGACAGATTAACCATTGGTCCTGCACTACTGGAAGAATTACAAAACAGTACGACACCAATTGTACAAAAGTTACTTCCTGCGACTGACGTTGTTGCACCAGAAGCTGAAATGACTGAAGCACAGTTCCGTTGGGAATTTAACGAAGATGCAATGGCAGTTGAAAAACTTGCTGAAGGTATTCGCAACTTCGCTATCGACCAAGGTAAACTTGAAGTCATGCTTAAAGATAAACTTTCGTCTTAACCCTATAGGACCAAAAGATGACTGAACTCACTCAACAAGCCGCATGGCAAGCGTTAGAAAAGCACAGTAAAACGCTTTCCCATATGCGCGAGCTATTTAGCACTGAACCTCAGCGTTTTAATGACATGTCGACTCAGGCCTGTGGATTGTTTCTAGATTACTCTAAGAACCGCGCCTCAAAAGAGACGATGTCTCTTTTGTTTAAGCTGGCCAAAGACACGCAGCTTGAATCAAAAATTAAGGCGATGTTTGCAGGCGAAATCATCAACAATACAGAGCAAAGAGCAGTGCTTCATACCGCTCTACGCGCTCCTGCTGACAAAGTCATTAATGTCGATGGCTGTAATATTGTCGCCGAAGTACAGCAAACATTGGCAAAAATGGGTGAGTTCGTTGACTCTGTAACGTCGGGGAATTGGAAAGGTTACACTGGAAAAACGATTACTGACGTTGTCAGTATCGGTATTGGCGGTTCTTTCTTGGGGCCTAAAATCGTGTCCCAAGCACTACGTCCTTACTGGACGAATAAGCTCAATTGCCACTTTGTTGCAAACGTTGATGGCACGTCTATCACCGAAAAGCTAAAAGGCTTAAATCCGCAAACCACATTGTTTGTGATGTCTTCAAAGTCTTTTGGTACCCAGGAAACATTAACCAATACACTTACAGCCAAAGCGTGGTTTTTAGAGCAAGGAGCATCACAATCTGATGTCGCTAAGCACTTTGTCGCTGTTAGCTCAAATGTCGCTAAAGCAACCGAGTTTGGCATCGATGTCAATAATATCTTCCCTATGTGGGACTGGGTTGGAGGCCGTTATTCACTTTGGTCTGCAATTGGATTACCTATCGCACTCCTCATCGGCATAGACAACTTTCGCGAGTTATTAGCCGGTGCTCACGAGATGGATGAACATTTTGCCAACACGCCATTAGAAAATAACATGCCCGTCATTATGGGCTTGTTCTCGCTATGGTACGGTAACTTTTTCAATGCTCAGTCTCATGTAGTGTTAACGTATGATCATTACCTACGAGGCCTGCCAGCCTACTTCCAGCAGCTAGATATGGAAAGTAATGGTAAGTCCGTCACCCTAAATGGTACCGATGTTGATTACAGCACTGGACCTGTAATTTGGGGCGGCGAAGGGACAAATGGTCAGCACGCATACCACCAGCTATTACATCAAGGAACCGCGCTAATTCCTGCCGACTTCATTATGCCACTCAACAGCCATAACCCTGTGGGTGAACATCATGTACAACTTGCTTCAAATTGCTTTGGTCAAACCCAGGCATTGATGCAAGGTCGAACATATGAAGAAGCATTGACAGAGTTAAACACTAGCGGCCTTAGTGATGAGCAAAAGCAACTTATCGCTAAACATAAGGTGATGCCAGGCAATAAGCCAAGCAATACCATCTTAATGGATAAGCTTACTCCTGCAACTTTAGGTGCGTTAATTGCGCTATATGAGCACAGAACATTTGTTCAAGGTGCTATTTGGCAAATTAACTCATTTGATCAGTGGGGCGTAGAGCTTGGTAAGCAGCTAGGAAATGATGTTCTCGAACGCCTCTGCGCAAATAAAGATGCCGATGAACTCGATACGTCGAGTAATGGCTTAATTAACTTGTTTAGGCAAGGAAATATCTAGAGTCATACGCGCATTAAAAAAGCCAGTTTCGACTGGCTTTTTTGTTTTTTCCAGCTGAGCATTCCATATTGGTTACAGATAAGCCCATATTAATCTTCTCTCAACGAATACTAAAACATTAAAAGTTCATCCTGATTTAACATTTTTGAAACATTTAAGTTGCAACATGAACAAAAATCATGCTATTAATTTGAAGACAAAATAAACAACAGGAGGTTGCCATGAATCGACTCGATTATGGTAGTGCGCTAGAACTGGATAGTGTAGTTGAAAAGCCAAGTCGCTCAAGAAGCTCCAATAAAAAGCGGAAGTGGCGTGAAATTGAAGCTCTAAAGGAAAAGCACCGTTTACTTAAAGAACTTCAAGAAATGGATAATAATTTCAGTGGCGAGCTAGACACCCTCCTGATGTAACACCAAATAAAAGAGCGCTTAACGCGCTCTTTTATTTTGAGATATAGTTTCTGATTTAACCGCTGATTTGAGACTGTAACTAACTTTGTGTAACTGCTTATCAAACTGTACTCTAAAAAGAGTCAAGGATAGGCGTATAATCATGA